>NZ_JAKGAY010000004.1:0-169452 GCF_021532545.1 Halomonas sp. Cn5-12 | reverse complement strand
TCAGGGCCTGATATCGATACTGGATACGGTAAGATGGCTCAAACGTTGTTCATGAACCGCCGTGGTACGGAACCGTATGCCCGGTGGTGTGAGAGGACAGGGGAGGCGACTCCCCTTCCTACTCGATTGTGGATTATTATCTGCCCCACGCCCCACGCCCCACGCCCCACGCCCCACGCCCCACGCCCCACGCCCCATATTCTATTTTCTTCTTACTGTGTTTCTAAAAATAACTTTTTAGAATATCTGCTAGGCGGCACAATGCCCCTCATATTGTTCGGTTATGTCAGTTGAGTGGGCTTGAGAAAGGATGTGGGGTTATGTCGCTGGATGCTTGGATTGCAGTAGGAGTCGTGCTGACTATCTTCCCGTTGATGGCGTTGTCACGCCTAGGGCCAGATATCATTTTAATGGGCGCGGTGGTGGTGCTGATGACGCTTGGCGTGATTGACCCACAGCAGGCGTTGGGTGGATTCTCTAATAGTGGCCTGTTTACTGTGGCGTTTATGTACGTGCTGGTGGCCAGTATTCGTGAAACGGGCGGTATCGATCTTATTATTCGCTACGTGCTGGGGCGGCCAACCAGCGAGCGCGGCGCGCTAACACGTCTATTGTTACCTGTGGCATCGCTCAGCGGTTTTCTCAATAACACCCCGGTGGTGGCGACGTATATTCCCGCCGTCATGAGCTGGAGCCGCCGTGTGCGGCTTTCCCCACAGCGCTTGCTCATGCCGCTGAGCTTTGCCTCTATTTTAGGCGGTACTATCACGCTATTTGGTACCAGCACTAACTTGGTAGTGCATGGGCTACTGATCGAGCGCTACCCTGATTTGGCCATGGGGCTTTTCGACTTGGCGTGGGTAGGCATTCCGGTCGCGGCAGCGGGCTTGGCTTATCTTATTTTCCTTGCCCCGCGTTTATTACCCGCCCGTGGCGGCACGGCTAAAGCCTTTGCTAACCCTCGCGAGTTCACTATTGAAATGGAAGTAGACCCGGCAGGGGTACTAGTCGACCGCACGGTCGAAGAGGCCGGGCTGCGCCACTTGCAGGAACTGTTCCTTGTCGAGATCGAGCGCGTCGGTAACGTGGTCAGCGTAGTTGGGCCAGGGGAGCAGCTCAAAGGTGGGGATCGTTTGGTGTTTGTGGGCACCTCGGATGCCGCTGTAGAGCTTCAGCAGATCCGTGGGCTGATCCCTTCTCGGGATGGTGCTTCTAGCCTAGAAAAAGAGTTCAAAGAGCGCCGTTTGGTCGAGGCGGTGGTCTCCAATCAATGCCAGTTTATTGGCCAGCGGATTCGTGATGGTCGATTTAGAACGCTATACGGCGCCGCCGTGCTGGCGATTTGCCGCGGCGGCGAGCGCGTGACGGGGAACCTCGGCCAAGTGCGCTTGCAGCCTGCCGATGTATTGCTGTTAGAGGCGCGCCCGCCGTTTATCGAGCGCCATCGGCAGTCGAAAGACTTTTTGCTGATCAGCGAGCTAAACGGCTCGGCGCGGCCCATCCACGAGAAGGCTCCGCTGGCCTGGGGGATTTTGCTAGGTGCGGTGCTGCTGGCTGCGTTTGGTGTTCTGAGTATGCTTAATGCCGCCATGCTGGGAGCGGCGATGGCACTGCTGACCGGCTGCTGCACAGTGGGCGCGGCTAAGCGGGGCTTAGATACTCAGGTGTTATTAACCATTGCCGCCTCGTTTGGGGTGGGGGCAGCGTTACAGTCGTCAGGTGCAGCGGATGCCATGGCAGGCAGCGTGCTGTCGTGGGTGGCGGGCAGCCCGTGGTTGCTGCTGATGGGTACCTACTGCGTGGTGGCGCTACTCACGGAGCTAGTGACCAACAACGCCGCGGCGGTGATTATTTTTCCGGTGGTCATGGCTGCCGCAGAGAGCCTTGGGGTGAGCCCCATGCCATTTGTGGTGGCTGTGATGTTTGCTGCCTCGGCCAGTTTTCTGACCCCGATCGGCTACCAAACCAACTTGATGGTGCATGGTCCTGGTGGCTATCGAGTCAGTGATTTTTTACGTGTTGGTGGTGGTTTAAACGTACTGACCGGTGTGATTGCGGTCACGCTGATTCCATTGGTGTGGCCGTTTTAAGCGGTTAATGTCTCGCTCCCCGCGCTGCTTTACGCTAGGGTGACGCTTTTAATATCAGTAAGGAAATAACCCATGACAGCCCCAGGCGAACTGATTATTGAGCCAAAAAATGGTCAACCCGCCGATGCGTGTGTGTTTATTATTCATGGCCTAGGTGCCGATGGGCATGATTTCGAGCCGCTAGTACCCGCCCTGACACTGCCGGAAAACGCGTATGTGCGTTTTATTATGCCCCATGCTCCGCGCCTGCCGGTCACTATTAACGGCGGTATGGTGATGCCTGCTTGGTACGACATTCTGGCGATGGATTTGGGCCGCCGGGTTGATGAAGTTCAGCTGAAAAAATCCGCCGAGCGTATTCAGGCGCTGATTCAAGAGCAGATCGATCAGGGTATCGATAGCCAGCGGATCATCGTGGCAGGTTTCTCCCAAGGCGGCGCGGTGGCGTATCAGGCGGCTCTCTCGTTCCCGCAGCCGCTAGGCGGGTTGCTGGCGATGTCGACCTACTTTGCTACTGCCGATAGCATCGAGCCTGCCGAGGCTAACCGTCAGGTGCCGATTGAAGTTCATCACGGTAACTTCGACCCCATCGTGCCTGAAACCTTGGGCCGTAGCGGCGTTGAGCGTTTAAAAGCCATGGGTTACAGCGTCAACTATCGCCAGTACCCCATGGCGCATGCACTGTGTCCGCAGCAGGTCAACGATATCGGCAAATGGCTAAGCGAGCGGCTGGGTTAAGGGGAGAGCAGTAGGCGTTCGGTGCCTTTGATAGTACGCTGCTGCTATTAATACCGCGGCAAGGGACAGGCAGAGGCACATGATAGCGTCTATCGATACCGTTGAAAGTGGGTTAGCCGTTTGTCTACTGATGACCGCCATTGGGTGCTTATTCGATCGCCACCTATTAAGGGCGTGTTGGCTTTTGGTGCTATTTGCGCTGTTGATGAGTGCAGCGTGGTGGTACCTGAACGCCCCGTGGCTGGCCTTGGTGGAAGTGATATTAGGGAGTGCGCTCACGGGGGGTGGCTTTATTTACGTCTTACGCACACTGCCCAGTCAGAGGCTATCGATGCCACGTTATGATCGTATGCGCGTCGAATGGCCACACCGTTTGACGAAGGGGCTGCTCATCATTGCCTGGAGTATCATGCTAGGCGTGGCGACTCAGTTTCTATTACCTGATATGGCGCTTTCACTGACCGCGCATCCGCTTATTTTGTCCTCTGTGGTCATTGTATCGTTGGGCATGGGGGCGTTTGCTTTACACCACCATCTGATGCGCCGCTTGATGGCCTTTAATGTGCTTGGATCGGGCGTTTTCTTGATGCTCGCAGGCATGGCGGGTACGTCACCCAGTGCCCAGGCGCTCATCACGGTGGGGTTGCTCATCGCTTGGCTGGGGTCGCTATTGGGGGTTTTACTCCTTCGCCAGCTAGTGCACCAGGAAGGTAGCGCCGCCCTCAACGATGAATACGCCCCTGTAAGGCCGCCTTCATGATCTGGCGCTTTGGTCTGTACGACAATACCTTTGATCCCTTATGGATGACGGACTGGGCATTCGCCGCTGTCCTACTGCTGCCGATGGTGTTTGGTGCGCTCGGAGCCGTGTTTCGCCCCTCTCGTTTGCTGCCGGTGGCCTTGGCCTGCTTGCCGATTTTACTGGCTGGAGGGGTCATGGTATTGGACTACCAACAGGTCGGATTGCTGCGTTGGCAGTGGGAGGTGGCGGGTATCGAGCTAACGCTGCGCTTGAGTGGCCTTAGTGCTCTAATGCTCTTGATTACCCAGTGGACGGCCGCCGCCGTTGCCGTTTATACCCCTGGCTATCTTCGCCTAACGCTCCCCAATGCCAGCGTCCGTTGGTTATGGCCATTAATGGGGTTGCTCGTTAGTGCGCTTTCACTGATTTGGCTGGCGGCGGATCTGTTGATTCTGTATGCCGCGTTGGAGTCAATGGGACTCGCGGCCGTGGGGATGTTGCTGTTATCGGGTAAGTCTGCGGCGCTACAGGCCGGTATGCGTTACCTCCTTTTGGCTCTGGTGGGGTCGCTCGCGTTTTTACTGGGCGTTGCCCTATTAATGAGTCAATGGGGAACGTTAGATTTAATCGCACTTGAAGCGCGGGTGGAGTCAGAGCCCCTTACTTGGGTTGCAGCAGCCCTTATAGGCGCGGGGCTTGCCTTAAAGGCGGCGCTATTCCCTTTACATGGTTGGCTAACCCCCGTACACGAGAATGCTTGGACGCCGGTCAGTGCACTGCATGCAGCGCTCGTCATTAAGGCCTCGCTCTATATTTTAATGATGCTTTGGGGCATCTTGCTGCCGGAGACGCTGTTTGCTCCCCGTTTGGTGGCCTGGTTGGGCATGTTGGCGATTGTTTGGGGTGGATTGGTGGCCTGGCGAGCCGATTCACTCAAAACGTTGATTGCCTCTTCCACTGTGGGCCAGTTGGGCTATTTGATGGTGGCCTTTCCTCTGGTATTAGGTCCCAATATCGCACCGCTGCCTTTGTCGCTGGCATGGGACGGGTTTTGGTTACATTTGATGGGACACGCACTAGCCAAAGCCGCCATGTTTATGGCGGCAGGCAATTTGATCATTGCCACGGGTGAAAGCTCACTGAAAGCGCTGGCAGGAACCAGTCGTCGGCTGCCACTTTCGCTACTTATCTTTGGCATGGCAGCGGTTACGTTAATGGGGCTACCTCCCAGCGCTGGCTTTACGGCAAAGTGGCTCTTGCTTCAATCCATGGTGCTGACTCAGCAATGGTTAGCCGTGGCTGCCCTACTGGCAGGCACGCTATTGACGGCTGCCTACGTGTTTCGCGTATTTCGCTACTCGTTTGATGAAACCGCACCGCGACACGATTATCAGCCGCTTGCGCCCGGCATGGATGCCGTTGCTCTGTGTTTGGCGGTAGCAGCCTTTGCGCTTGGCTTACTCGCCCACTTTCCGCTGGGGTTGCTGCATGGAGGTGGTGCATGAACGCGGCTTGGTTACCCCTGACGACGCTGGCAACCTCCTTATTCGCGGCGGTGATTATTTTCTCGTTGCCAGAAGAGGCTCGACGTGTCCGCACGTACATCAACTTACTGGCGGCGGTCGCTAAAATTCTCCTAGTGATAGTGATGGTCGGGCGTGTTTCAGAAGGCTATGAAGACACCTTTAGCTTTCAAATCGTGGGAGGCGTTGATTTTGTGCTGCGGGCGGATGCCCTCGGCGTTATGTTTGCGGGTCTTTCGTCACTGCTGTGGCTATGCACGACGATTTACGCGATTGGGTACTTGGAAGGGGCGGCCAATCGGAAGCGTTTCTTTGGCTTCTTCAGCCTGTGTGTCACCAGTACGCTAGGGGTTGCCCTGTCGGGAAACTTGTTTACCTTCCTGATTTTCTACGAAATGCTGACACTCTCAACTTACCCGCTCGTGGTGCACGCGGGTTCAGCAAAAGCCTTAGCGGCCGGTCGAGTGTATTTGCGTTACACCCTCACGGCGGGCGTTGTGCTGCTGCTAGGCGTTGTTTTGCTATACAGCTTAACCAACGATCACTCTTTTGCGTCAGAGCAAGGGTTGTCCCCCTACCTGGATGATCACCGTGGTTTGCTAACCCTTATTTTTGCGCTGCTGGTCGGTGGCTTGGCGGTGAAGGCAGCCATGGTACCGCTGCATGGCTGGCTGCCCAGGGCGATGGTGGCACCGGCGCCGGTGAGTGCATTGCTGCATGCCGTTGCTGTGGTAAAAGCCGGTGCGTTTGGCATTTTGCGTGTCATATACGACCTATACGGTATTGAGCTTAGTGTGGAGTTGGGCGTCACCACCGTGCTGGCCGTCGCTGCGTCTATCACCATTATTTATGGGTCGCTGCGGGCGATTGCCCAAGAGGAGTTAAAGCCACGCTTGGCGTTTTCGACGATTAGCCAAGTTTCCTATGTGGTGTTAGGCGTTAGCTTGTTTGGCCCTTTCGGGACGATAGGCGCGCTGGCGCATTTGCTTCACCAAGGCCTGATGAAAGTGACGCTGTTCTTTTGTGCTGGCAATTATGCAGAAGAGCTGGGGGTTCATCGCCTTGATGAAATGGACGGTGCAGGCAAGCGCATGCCATTGACTAGCCTAGCGTTTACGGTGGGGGCGCTAGGGATGATCGGGTTGCCACCGACCGCTGGGTTCATTACTAAATGGTACCTAGGCATGGGCGCTATCGAGGCAGATATGTACTGGGTAGTGGCCGTGCTAGTAGCAAGCAGTACGCTGAATGCGATTTATTTTCTCCCTATCGTACATCGCCTCTGGTTCCGTGAAGGGCCGGCCCATGGTAAGGGGCAATGGCCTAAAGAGCAGCCATTAGGGCGGCTGGAAACCCACGGATGGCTGTTGTGGCCAGCGGTATTGACGGCCGTCATTAGTATAGGGGCAGGTTTGTTGGCTGGGTTGCCATTTAGTCCGTTGGATTGGGCAACGCGCGTAGCCGTTGGGGAGTACCTGCCATGAGTTCACTGCTGTTGGTCGTGGCCTTACTCTGGCCGCTTTTCGTGGCAGGCAGCACCGTATGGTGCGCTTACCGAGTCCCTGTTCAACAGCGTCATTTCATTTCGATGCTGTGGGTAAGTGCTGCCTGGCCTGCTTTACTGCTGGCGTATGCGGGTGACGTGCAGTGGACCATGGATGCTTGGATGTTAGGTGGGTATTGGGAGCTGAATGCGCTCAGCCGACCGTGGCTAGCCTTTACTGCTCTGCTTTGGAGTATGGCGGCGTTTCATGCGCGAGGTTACTTCGCCGATGAGCAGCGTCAGGCACAAGGAGGGAATGCGTCGGCACAACGGCGTTTACAGCGTTTAACCTTACTGTGGCCGCTAACCTTGCTGGGCAACATTCTTCTGATAGTTGCCCAGGATATTGCCAGTTTTTATTTTGGCTTTGCGCTGATGACCTTCGCTGCGTATGCGCTGGTAGTGCATAACGGCACTCCGGCTGCGAAGCTGGGGGCTAAGGCCTATCTTGTGCTGGCCGTTATCGGTGAAGGTTTGATATTAGGTGGTTTTCTCTGGGCCGCAGGCACCTCGGATACGTTAACACTCAAAGGCGTGCGCGATACCCTGGCCACGGCAGACCATGGTGCGTGGATGGCGCTATTGCTGTGGCTGGGTTTAGGCGTGAAAGCGGGGGTGATTGGGCTGCATGTTTGGTTACCATTAGCGCACCCCGTGGCTCCCGCGCCCGCCAGCGCTGTCCTCAGCGGCGCCATGATCAAGGCAGGCTTGTTGGGTTGGTTGACCGTGTTGCCGTTGGGAATGGAGTCGCTATCTCCTGCCATGATGCAGTTTGGCAATGTCGTATTGGTGGCAGGGTTTGCAGCAGCATTTGGTGCGGCCCTGTACGGCATTTGGCAGTCGCATCCCAAAGCAATTTTGGCCTACTCCAGTATCAGCCAAATGGGCATGTTAACGGCGTTAGTGGGTATGGGAATCGTCGTGCCAGCGGTATGGCCGGCCTTGCTACCTGCCATCATTTTGTTTGCGGGTCACCATGCGTTAGCGAAGGGCGCTCTCTTTATGGGTACCAGTGTGAGTGAGCATATGCCCAAGTGGCCCACCTCGCTGCTGTTTCTTTTGATTGCTCTACCGGGCATTTCGCTGACAGGCGCACTCGCGGCAGGCATGTTCAGCAAGTGGGGGGTGAAGCATGCGCTCTATGAGTTCGAGCAGGAGCGCATTATCGCACTATTGACTTGGGCGGCGATGGGCACGGCCGCGCTGGTGACGGTCTGCGTGTGGCGACAATGGCAGCAGCGGCAGCGAGGAAACAGCCATTCGTTTCAGTGGGGGGCGTGGCTAGCGGCATTGATCGCTGCGCTAATGACACCGCTGTGGCTGCCGTTACCGGAGGGGAGTGTGATCGCTCCTCCCTTGAACGAGTGGTTGGGCATTATTTGGCCTTTTCCGGTAGGCGTTGTCGGCATGGCGTTAGGCTTGTTGGCGCTGCGCCGTTTTGATGTGCCAACGCCACCTGCCGGGGATTGGTGGTGGGGATACCATTCCCTTGCCACTCTAGGCTTGAGCGCCGCACGCTTACTGGCCGCGCGATGTGGAAGAGGTAAAACAACCTCCGTGGCGCTGGCGCTGAAGGGTGAGCGTTGGGTTATGAAGGGGGTGTTGCGCGGACTGTCAGTGGAGTCATGGATGCGCCAGCATGGTGGAGGCTTGATGATGGCGTTGGCCGTTCTCCTGGCACTTTTGCTCATTTGGGAGGGACAGTAGTGGGGCAACAAGCAAGAGAGCCATTGGGTGAGCGCGGCCGAAGTGCCGATGTGCCCAACGATATTCCAAAGCGTGGTTGGCAGGATATTGCGTGGCGCGTCGTGCGCGCCGCGCGCCGAGACCGGGTCACCATGTTTGCCGCAGGGGTGGCGTTTTACGCGCTGCTGGCGCTGTTTCCGACCATTGCGGCGGTGATTTCGGTGTGGGGGCTACTGTTCGACCCTGTCGAGGCGGGGCGGCAGCTCTATACGATCAGCCGCTTCATGCCGCCGGACGCGGCCAACTTAATCGATCAGCAAGCGCAAGACGTGGTCGAGAGCATCGAGTCGGGTAATGTCCTGACCGCGCTGGCGGGGCTGCTCATTGCCATGTTCATTGCCTCGAAAGCAGTCTCGGTACTGGTCATTGGTCTCAACGCGGTATATGGCGAGCAAGAGCAGCGTTCACTGCTCTATCGAGGGGTGGTCCTCGTTTCGCTGACCTTTGGCTTGATTTGCATGACGCTGGTCTCCTTGGGATTCATCGCCATCGTGCCAGCGCTAGTGGACCGATTGATGATCGAGCCTCCTATGGATCGAGTGCTGCAGTGGCTGCGCTGGCCGGCGCTGCTGGTATTGATGAGCCTGCTGATCGCACTGCTCTACCGCTTTGCACCTTATCGCCGCTCACCGCAGTGGCGTTGGCTGAGTTACGGCACGCTGTTTGCGACGCTGATGTGGCTGCTGGGCTCGGGAGGGTTGTCACTCTACGTGCGCTACTTTTCGACTTTTAGCGAGCTGTACGGCTCGCTAGGCGCGGTGGTGGCCCTGATGCTGTGGTTTTGGTTGTCAGCATTTGTCGTGCTGTTTGGTGCGGAGCTTAATAGTGAAATGGAACGCCAAACCTGTCATGACACCACCGTGGGTGAAGCGCGTCCTCTAGGCGAGCGCGAGGCGTTTGCTGCCGATACCATTGGCGTCGAAAACCCTTGGAATAGTGACAATACCGCAAGAAAGTGACCACCGTGCGATTAAGAGACCGATCGTGCCACCGCCCAGCGAGCTGGGCGGTGAAGGTTAACGGTAGAGGCGAATAGAGCGCTACAAAAGCTCCTCGGCGGCCAGTGCCAAACGGGAGCGTTCAACGCTTTTCAAGGTGATATGCCCAGCATGGGGCCAATCTCTAAACCGTTCTACTACGGCGGCCATGCCGCAGGTGTTGGCGGTGAGATAGGGCGTGTCGATCTGCCCGACGTTGCCCAGGCAGACAATCTTGGTATTGCGCCCGGCACGGGTGACCAGCGATTTTAGCTGTTTAGGGGTGAAGTTTTGCGCCTCGTCGATGATCAAAAAGGTGTCGTTCAGGGTGCGCCCGCGCATAAAGCTCGGTGAGCGAATTTGCACACGTGAGCCAATCAATTGCCGCGTGGCACCGTTATCCCAGCTTGATTCTCCCTCTTCGTTGCGCAGCAGGTTATCCATATTGTCGTGGAAGGCCCCCATCCACGGCGACATCTTCTCCTCTTCGGTACCTGGTAAGAAACCAATATCCTCCCCCATAGGGATGGGCGCGCGGGTGAAGACGATACGCTCAAAGCGTTTGGCGTCCAAGGTCTGCTGGAAGGCCGCCGCCAGGGTCATAAACGTTTTGCCGGTGCCCGCGTTACCGGCAATGGTGACAAGGTCAATCTCGGGGTCCATCAACAGGTTGAGGGTAAAGTTCTGGCGGCTATCGTGAGCGTGGACGCCCCACACACCAGCATGGTGACGGTAGTTGGTGAGCAGCTGAAGCCGGGCAGAGGAGGGCGAAATCTCGCGCACAATAGCCTCGAACTCTGCGCCGTTTTCGCTATCAGAAACCAACATGCCGACATGCCAGTGGCGGGGCATATTGCCGCTGAGTTGGTAGAAGGTATGGTGGCCGATGCGTTCGACGGTCACTTCAACGTTGAGCGCTTCCCATAGCGACGCGCCATCCTGCCCGGCCGAGGCGTACACTTGGGCACCTTCAATCATCGCATCGCTATCGGAGAAGGCGCGATCATTCAGGTAGTCTTCCACCGGCACTTTTAGTGCGGCGGCTTTTACCCGCAGATTGATGTCTTTCGTGATGAGAATGACCGACGCATCCGGGCGTTCGTCACGCAACCGGCAGGTTTCTGCCAGGATTCGGTTGTCGAGGCTATCGTCTAGCGAGTCGAAAGGCTTTAAGTCGTTGTAGCACAAAAAGTGTAGGCGGCCGGATTCTCCGCTGATACGGGGAATGGGGATGCCTTTCTGGATTTCATCGAAGGTAACCTGATTGGTCAGGTCGGAAAGGGTGCGGCTGATTTGCCTTGCCGTACGGGCGATTTCGCGGATGCCGTTTTTGTGCTTGTCCAGCTCTTCAAGCACGGTCATAGGGATAACCACATCATGCTCATCAAAATGATAGAGCGCAGTCGGGTCGTGGATCAGGACATTCGTGTCTAGGACATACAGCCTAGTCGCTTTCTTATCGAGTCGTACCATCGTTGGAATCACTCCTTGGTTGACGGCAACTTCGACACTGGCAGGTGCGTATTACGCCTGGATGACACTTGCCTGTGTTCCTTACCTGGCGTGTCCTGGCGGCTCCTTGTTTAGCACTTTTATTAGCGTGGAAGGCTTTGGTGTTTTTTTCCACATAAATGATGTCAACGATGTGTCAGTGAGCCCTAACCAGGCTGGCCTCGAGGCGCTTTTCTAGCCAACGCATCCAAAACACGCCAGCCTATCCGAAAGGCACCCACAGCAATTCGCCCCCGCAGCAACGCTGCGGGGGCGACTCAGTAGCTGGTAGGACTAGGTGGATTTGAACCGCCAACCTCCACGATGTCAACGTGGCGCTCTAACCAACTGAGCTATGGCCCTGCTTTCTTCGATTCGAAGCATCATTCGCTTCGTCAACGGTTGCATATCTTGCCGATTCCGCTGGATTTTTCAGGCCTTTAGCGATCACTTTTGACCCTCTCCACCGCTTCCTTTCAGCCATCGTAGAGCCGTTCGCGCTCTGTCGCCTCCATCTGCCGGCGTCAAGGGCCGCTTGGCTTTCTACACCGCCATCTTTTTCTGCAGCGCCGCCAGCACCAGGATGTCGCCGTCTCGTTCGAGCGGCTCGTCGTGCCTCTAGCGACTGACCCGTTAAGGATACGACCCTGTCGGCAGCCTTAGTAGGCCTGTAATGTTCGAATTCGAACTATTTTAACCTTGTATGTTGCATTGCGCACCTTGGTGGCGCAATATTGCGCTAGTAAATGTTCATAACTAATCATTAATGAGCATTATCTCACAACGCGCCGTGACACTACCCGGGCGGACACACCAAGGCCCGAGCCAATCGGCCGCAACCATTTCCGACGCAAGAAAGGGGCATCTCACCCCACTACAATGACAATCAGGAGAAAACACCATGGCTGCAAAACGCATCCTGCTGCTAGTCGGCGATTTCGCCGAAGACTACGAAGTAATGGTTCCCTTTCAGGCTCTACAGATGGTGGGCCACCAGGTGGATGCCATCTGCCCGGGCAAGGAAAAGGGCGAGAAGGTGAAGACCGCCATCCACGATTTCCAGGGCGACCAGACATATACTGAGAAACCGGGCCACGAATTTGCCCTCAATGCCACCTTCAAGGACGTCAAGGCGGCCGACTACGATGCCCTGGTAATTGCAGGCGGGCGGGCCCCGGAGTATTTGCGCCTGGACCCCGAGGTGATCGCGATGGTTCGCCACTTCGCCGAGCATAACAAACCGTTGGCGGCTGTCTGCCACGGTGCCCAGGTGCTGGCCGCAGCGGAGGTCATCGAAGGTCGCCGGGTTTCTGCTTACCCGGCTTGTTCGCCAGAAGTGCGGCTGGCCGGCGGTACCTACGCCGACATCGCTGTCGATGGCGCCGAAACTGATGGCAACCTGATCACGGCTCCGGCCTGGCCCGCACATCCGGCTTGGCTGGCAGCGTTTCTTAAAGTATTGGGCACACGCATTACCCTTTGAATGCTTGGAGCGCCTTGGTCGGCGCTCCTTGTTTTCCGGCCCTGCCCTCGGATTGTGGCGGTTACGAAGCCGTATGTCGGCAAACCGCCCTTGGTTGAGTTCGAAAACGAAAACGAATACACCTCACAACTACAATATAGAGGAAACACTTATGACACCTTTCCTGGGGGAAGTCTTCGGCACGATGATCCTTATCATCTTCGGCGGTGGTGTGGTCGCTGGCGTCGTTCTCAAACATTCCAAGGCCGAGGCGAGCGGCTGGATCGTCATCACCTTCGGCTGGGCCATGGGCGTCACCATGGCGATCTATGCGGTTGGCCATTTCAGCGGTGCCCACATCAATCCCGCGATCACCATCGCGCTCGCGACTATCGGTGAATTCCCATGGTCAAGGGTGCCGGGTTATGTGCTGGCCCAACTACTCGGCGCCTTCATGGGTGCGGTGGTGGTCTGGCTGCACTACTACCCCCACTGGCAGAAAACCGAGAGTCAGGGCGCCAAGTTGGCCGTCTTTTGTACCGACCCCGCCATCCCTCACACGCCCTCCAACCTGATGAGCGAAATCATCGGTACCTTCATGCTGGTACTGGGTGTACTTGCCATCGGTGCTAACGAATTCACCGAGGGTCTCAATCCGTTGATCATCGGGCTGCTGGTCCTGGCCATCGGGCTGTCCCTTGGTGGCACCACCGGCTATGCCATCAACCCTGCCAGAGACCTGGGGCCGCGGCTGGCACATTTCATATTGCCTATTGCAGGCAAGGGAGAATCTAACTGGAAATATGCCTGGATTCCTGTGGTGGGCCCCCTGGTCGGCGGCGCTGCTGGCGGCCTTTTCTACCGCCACGTTTTTATCGACGGCAATTCGCTGGCCATGACGATCGCATTGGGAGTCATCGTGGTGTGCCTGGGCGTAAATTTCATCGTCGAGAAGCGATGGTCAAGCCCGAATACGGCATCTGAACAGGATTGATAAATGCAGTACCAATACAAAAAATCAGGAATTACTCGATAAAACGAGGGAGACATCTCATGAAAAAAAAATACATCCTGTCGTTCGATCAAGGCACCACTAGCTGCCGCGCCATCCTCTTCGATCGAGACGCCCAGATTGTGGGCATCGCCCAGAAAGAGTTCCGGCAACATTACCCTACCCCCGGCTGGGTCGAGCATGATGCCATGGAGATATGGGGCAGCCAGATGGGCGTGGCCCGTGAAGTCCTGGAAACGCAGGGCATCAAGCCTTCCGAAGTGGCGGCCATTGGCATCACCAATCAGCGCGAGACCACCGTGGTCTGGGACCGTCATACAGGAAAGCCTGTTTACAACGCTATCGTTTGGCAGGATCGCCGCACAGCGGCCCTGTGTGACGAGCTCAAGGCACGCGGATTGGAGGACTACATTCGCGAGACCACCGGCCTGGTGGCAGATGCCTATTTCTCAGGAACCAAGATTCGCTGGATTCTGGACAATGTCGAAGGGGCACGCGAGAAGGCTGAGCGCGGCGATCTGCTGTTCGGGACCATGGATACCTGGCTGGTATGGAACCTGACCCGCGGCGAGCGCCATGTGACCGACTGCAGCAATGCCTCGCGGACGCTACTCTACAACATCCGCACCCTGGAGTGGGACCAGCGCATGTTGGAGGAGCTCGACATCCCGGCATCCATGCTTCCCGAGGTACGTCCTTCCAGCGAGGTCTATGGAAATACGGGGGCCGAGATGTTTGGTGGTGCCCGTGTACCTATCGCCGGTATCGCAGGGGATCAGCAGTCGGCCCTGTTTGGTCAAGCCTGCTTCGAGAAGGGAATGGTCAAGAACACCTACGGCACCGGCTGTTTCCTGCTGATGAACACCGGTGAGACCCTAGTTGTCTCTAAGTCCGGCCTGCTGACCACTATCGCATGGGGGATAGACGGCAAGGTCAACTACGCCCTTGAAGGCTCCATCTTCATTGCCGGTGCGGCCGTGCAGTGGCTGCGTGACGAGTTCAGGCTCATCGATTCGGCCCAGGATTCGGAATACTATGCCAGCAAAGTTGACGACTCCGGTGGTGTGTACGTGGTTCCTGCCTTTGTGGGGCTCGGGGCGCCCTACTGGGACATGTATGCACGCGGCGCGATCTTTGGGATCACCCGCGGCACCCGCAAAGAACACATCATCCGGGCCACACTGGATTCTCTGGGCTACCAGACCAAGGACGTCATCGATGCCATGCAGACCGATTCGGGGATCACGCTGAAGTCCCTGCGCGTTGACGGGGGGGCAGTGGCTAACAGCGTCATGATGCAGTTCCAAGCCGACATGCTAGGGGTCAATGTGGATCGTCCCAAGATCACCGAAACCACCGCCCTGGGGGCCGCCTACCTGGCCGGCATCGCCGTGGGTCTTTGGACCCAGGCGGAGGTAGTGAGCAAGGGCATCGTGGAGCGTACCTTCGAGCCGCAGATGGATAGCCAAAGCCGCGAGCGCGCCTACAAGGGGTGGAAGAAGGCCGTCAGACGCAGCATGGACTGGGAGCGCGAAGAGGAAGAGTAACCCTTCTCGTCAGTCTGTGTTCCCCGGGGCGTCCCATCGAGCATGACGGGCGCCCTGGGGGACTCAATTTTCAGCGTCCGCCAAACAGAACCTTAACTACCTCTGAAGGGGTCCCTTCATGCAATTGCGCGACAGCAACATCGAAAAACTTTCCAGCGAGACGTTCGATGCCCTGGTCATCGGTGGAGGCATCAACGGCGCTTCAGCCGCCGCCGCCCTGTCCGGAAAAGGTGTAAAGGTGGGCCTGATCGACCGGGGTGACTTCGCCGGTGAGACCAGCATGCACTCCTCCAATCTCGTCTGGGGCGGCATCAAATACATGGAGAGCTATGATTTCGCCTTGGTACGCAAGCTCTGCAAGAGCCGCAATCATCTGATCAAGAGTTTTCCCTCAACGGTCCAGGAAATCCGTTTTTTGACCACCATTGCCAGCGGCTTTCGCTACCATCCGCGCTATCTATGGGCTGGTAGCTGGCTGTACTGGCTGATGGGTAACGGCTTCACACGGATTCCGCGTTTCCTGAGTCCTTCTGCCATCAAGGGCCAGGAGGCGATCGTCGATACCCAGGGTTCCATAGGCGGCTTCGAATATTCCGACGCCTATCTGCATGACAATGACGCCCGTTTCGTCTTCAATTTCGTACGCACCTCACTGAACTACGGGGCCATGGTGGCTAACTATGTCGAGTCGCAGGGAGCAAGGCGCGAAAATGGCGTCTGGGTCACACGTGCCCGAAATGTCATGAACGGCGATACCTTCGAGATCCGTGCCAAGGTACTGATCAATGCGGCGGGCCCCTGGGCCGACCAGCACAATGCGTTGACCGGGCAGCAGACTCAGCACCAGCACGCCTATTCCAAGGGCATTCACCTGATCGTGCCACGGCTTACCGACAGCAAGCGTGTGTTGGCGTTTTTCGCCGATGATGGCCGGCTGTTCTTCGTTATCCCGATGGGTCAGCGCACCTGTATTGGCACCACCGACACGCGCATGGAGAAACCCGAGGTACATGTGACCGACGAGGATACCCAGTTCGTGCTGGACAACATCAACAAGCGCCTGGAATTGGACAACCCACTGGGCAGAAACGATATCATCGCTACCCGCTGCGGGGTCAGACCCCTCGCAATAAAGACCAGCGCGGGTGGGGGTCGTGACTTCCTTCAACTCTCCCGCAAGCATGCCATCGATACCGATGACGCCGAAGCCCATATCAGCATCTTCGGCGGCAAGCTTACCGACTGTCTGAATGTCGGGGAAGAGATCGTCGATGAGGTGAAGCGACTCGGGGTTTCGGTGCCGTATCCGGACTATCGCTGGTACGGCGAGCCCTCCGAATCGGTCAAGGAGGAATTCCTCCATCAGGCTGAGCTCATGGAGCTCGACGCCATGACGTCGCCGGAGGCCTCCGAGCCCCTGACGGCGCGTCTGTGGCGGCGCTACGGCACTCACGCCCTCGATCTGCTTGAGGAGATCCGCGAGGACCCGCGTCAGGGCGAGCTGTTGATCGAGGGTACCGAGTACCTGCGCTGTGAACTCGGTCAGGCACAGCGCCGTGAGATGATCACCCGGCTAGAAGACTTTCTGCGTCGCCGGTCGAAAATCTCCCAGGTGGTCAGCAACGAGCGTATCAGGCAGTCTCCTGGCCTCATGGAGGCCTGCGAGATCCTCTTCGGCGACCAGGCCCGTGAACGCTTTGACGAGTACTTTGCTGAAACCCCGGAATGAACCCCCGAGAGGCTCACCCCTGAGGCCGAGGCCGACAGTCCTGCGCACTCCGAGTCACTGAACTGGTAGGAGCAGGAGCCTGTGCTGAGTTCATGCTGTCGAGAGTAGATCGCAAGCTGATAATCTACCAAGCAGGTTCCGGTCGTTTATCATTGTATGTTCGTTTGTGGTCACCAAGAGTGCTCCAACATGTTCGGAATTCTCTGCTACCTTAGCCGGATAGAAACAGATCAGCGGCTGCCGAATGCGGCGATCATCGCCTACAATGGCGGGATTACAAGGAGTCAGCATGAACCAGCAACAGCAACAGCAACAGCAACAGCAACAGGAAGCCATTGTCGACCTTGTACGCCGTCAGGGATATGCCAGCATCGAACAACTGATCGAGCACTTCACGGTTACCCCTCAGACGATACGCCGCGACCTCAACGCCCTGGCCGAAGAAGGTCTGATTCGTCGCGTCCACGGCGGAGCCGGCCTGGATCGAGTACCGTCAACACTGCCTACAGCACCCGCTAGACCCTCAACCTCGACGCCAAGCAGCGCATTGCGCGACATATTCCCGACGGCTCCTCGCTGTTCATCAATATTGGCACCAGCAACGAGGTGGTGGCCGAGGCTATGCTGGAGCACCGCGATCTCGAGTTGATCACCAACAACCTAAACGTCGCCGCCATCCTCCAGCACAAGGAGGACTTCAGCGTGATCATCGCCGGCGGGCAGATATGCTCCCGTAACGGCGGGATCATCGGCGAGGCCACCATCGACTTCATCAATCAGTTCAAGGTCGACTACGGCATCATCGGCATCGACGAAGATGGCTCCCTGCTGGAGTTCGACTGCCAGGAGGTACGCGTCGCCCAAGCCATCATCCGCAACTCCCGTCAGGTCTACCTCGCCGCCGACCACTCCAAGTTCCACCGAAACCCTTCGGTGCGCCAGGGCAACGTTTCCCAGATTGGCGCTCTCTTCACCGACCGGCGCCCGCCGCAGGCGATTTGCCGGCTGATGGCCAATCACGACGTGACACTGCATGTCGCCGACTGATGCTCCACCGGCCTCGTTAACGGATCCCAATACGGTTAATCAGAGGTTTCTTAAGCTCGCCATCACTTTTTTGTTCGAATTCAAATGCGCTGTGTTTGCATCCGAGCAATCTGCGCAGAGCGAACGACAATAGCGGGATGACAGGACAGCAACGCGAGCCGCGGACCTGAGCACTACTTCGGGATGCCCCCTCGGATCAGAGCCGCTGGGTCCAGGAGGCGTTCCAACTCCCCGCGGGAAAGCTCAGTCTGCTCATCGGCTACGTCGAGGATTGGTCGCCCGGCCCGATAAGCCTCCTTAGCGATGGCCGCGGCAACGTCATAGTCGACCACTCCGTGGAGTGCCGTTACCAGGATGGGGTTGCGAGACAGCGGCTCAGCCAGATTCTCCTCGCGCACCTTGAAGGTGGCGATGGCCCGGTTGCCAAGCAGCCAAGCGATATTGCTCATCAAGGTGATCGAGGTAAGCAGGTTGTGGGCCACCAGCGGCAGCATGACGTTGAGCTGGAAGTTGCCGCTCTGCCCCTCCACTGCCACCGCGGCGTCCAGGCCGATCACCTGGGCGGCGGCCTGGGCCGCTGATTCCGGAATCACGGGGTTGACCTTGCCCGGCATGATGGAGCTACCCGGCTGCAGCGCCTCCAGCTCGATCTCACCGAGCCCGGCCAGCAGGCTAGAATTCATCCAGCGAAGATCGTTGGCGATCTTCATGATCACGCAGGCCAATCCGCGCAGCTGGCCGGAGAGTTCCAACGCGGCATCCTGAGAGGCAACGCCACTCAACGTGGTGGAGAGCCCGCGCAACTTCCGCTTCCCTGAGATCGAGGCCGCCCAGCTGCCGCGCGTGCTGCCGGATGTGGACATGGCCTTCATCAACAATACCTTTGCCCAGCCCGCTGGCCTGAGCCTGGACGACGCCCTGATCAAGGAAGGGCCGGAATCCCCCTACGTCAACCTGATCGCCGTGCGTGGCGGCGACCAGCAGCGCTAGGCAATCCAGCAACTGGTGCGCGCCTATCAGGCCGAGGAAGTGAAGGCCAAGGCGGCCGAGCTGTTCGGACCGGCGGCGGCACCCGGCTGGGAATAATACATTGACGGCCGACTATGCCCTGCTGGCCCCCCAGCTCGAAGCACTGCTGGACAGCCGCGACTGGCTGACCAACAGCGCCGAGACCAGTGCCTTCCTGATGGAGGCGATTTGGGCGGGCTTCTACCTGCACCGGAAGCCTGAGACGCTCTGGTTCGGCCCCTTCCAGGGCAAGCCGGCCTGCCACCCCATCTCCTTCGCCAAGGGGGTGTGCGGTGCGGCGGCACGCACCCGCCTAACCCAGCGAATCGACGACGTTCACGCCATTGCCGACCATATCGCCTGCGACGTTGCCTCACGCGCCGAGCTGGTTGCTCCCGTTGTTGTGAACGACCAGTTGTGGGGCGTGCTCGACCTGGACTGCCCGATTAAGGGACGCTTCAGTGAGCTATGCAGTGGCTTACTTCAGAGAGGATTAATTGAGAGTGGCTTAATTGAGAGTGGCTAAAAAGTGCGCCACTTTATTCAGTAGCGCAGTAGCCACTACACCGCGGTTATCGCTCTCAACAAAACGGTAGTAGTGGCTATCTAGCGCAAGGTCATGATTCAATGCGCACAGCGTGTCCGCTTCCAGTGCCTGTTTAACTAACGGGTAGGGCAGCAGCGCCCAGCCGGTAGCGTTGATCACGGCATCACGAATTACCTCAAACATGGTGAAACCAAGATAATTACCTGAAAACAGCGCTTCGCTGACCAGTTTGTCACCTTGGTCATAGGTTAAGCACACCTGGGTATATTGGGCGAGGTCGTCTCGGTTAACGCTTAATAGGCGGCTTAGCGGGTGCGTGGGTGCGGCCACCAAGCACATACTAACAGGGGCAAGGTTGGAGGCATTCACCGAGGCGCCTTCAGCGGTGTAAAGGCCAAAGGCAATATCCACGGTTTGCCGCGATACAAACTGTGGGTGCTCTTGAGGGGGTAATAGGTAGACCGATATGGCTGTTAGCGGATAGCGCTGCTTCAAGTCATGCATTACCTGCCGCCAAAAAGCTTCTGGCAGGGCGTCGTCCCTGGCAATGCACAGCTGGTTTTCCACCCCCTGCATATGCTGTTGGCAATGCTTTTTGATCCGGCTGGCGCTGGTTAGCAGCCGGTAACAGTCGGGCAGTACGCTTTCGCCCACCGCCGAGAGTTGTAGGCTATTGCCCGATCGCTCAAACAGCTCGACCCCCAGGCTATCTTCCAATGCGTTTACCGCGGCGCTCAAGGTGCTGCGCTTTATGCCGGTATGGCGTGCCGCGGCGGCGAAGGAGCCGTGTTCAGTGACATCAATAAACGCTTGTACCTGTTCTGCTCGCATGAAATACGCCTTCTATTGAGCGCCATCTTTGTTAGCACTGAGCGATTGGTGAGCCCTTAATATAATCATTATGATGGCGCAAAATTAAGTAAGATTTTAGGAGTAAAATCGTGTCCCCCTTTGTTGCCGAGCGCCGTGCGCTTAGATTTTCCGCTATTTCTGCCAGCCTGTTTGCCTTTACCGGGCTTGTGTTAGGCCTTGCAAGCGGCTCGATCACGATTTTATTTGATAGCGGCTACTCGCTATTAAGTTTAGTGCTGGCCTCACTTTCACTGTTTGCGCTTCAGCAGGCGCGTAAACCCGCGGATGATCACTACCCCTTTGGGCGGCTAACGGTTGAGCCATTAGCCGTGCTGCTCAAAGGCGTAGTGATTGCGCTGGTGTGCGTGTTTTCGCTGGTGTCTGCCCTATGGAGCCTTGCACAAGGTGGGCGATTGGTTACCCTGGATTTGGCGCTGATGTTTGGGGTGGTGAACGTTAGCGGCTGTTTGCTTACGTGGTGGTGGCTAAACCGCTACGCGCGCATTGCCCGCTCGTCGTTATTAGCCGCTGAGCTGCGCCAGTGGCAGATGGACACCTGGCTAAGTGCTGCCGTGATGCTTGGGTTTGCGCTTACCTGGGGTCTAACATTAACTCCGTGGGCAGGCTATGCGCGCTTTGCCGACCCCGTGATGGTGTTGATTATTGCGGGCTATTTTTTACCGATGCCTATCCGCATGGTGCGCGGTGCGCTGCGCGAGCTAATGTTTGGTGAGCCGGTGGGCAGCGTACGCCAAGAGATGGTGCAACAAGTAGCCGACTTCGATATCGCCGATGACGATGTGCGGTTAGCCCAGGTAGGCAGTTTCTTAATGGTCGATATTCAGCTGGATAAGCAGCAAATCGACGATGCCGAAGAGATTGTTGAAAGCGTTGAGCAGCACTGCAGGCTGCGCAATTTACGCCCGGTGACCAGTATTACGCTAGTGACATAATGTGTTTGTTCGAATAAATATTGACGTGAACTCAGAGGCAGTGATATTTAGCGCTACCGACAAATTGTGTCGGCCCACTATCGCTATGTTGAGGGTTTCAAAACATGCCTCTGCGCCGCTGTTTGCCCGTGCTGCTGGTAACCGCTTTGGTTGCTGGCTGCGCAAGTTCTACCGTTGCCCCGCGCTACACCACTGAAAATCCAGATGTGATGCGTATTGGTGGCGAACGCCCTATCAGCGCTAACCCGCGTACCGACGATGCTGGCTCTTTCTGCCTCGAAACCACCGAGCGCTGGAACGAGCATGGCCGCACGCCGGATGGCCAAACGCTATGGGCCAAAGACACGCTACGCCGCGTAGTACCCTGTCCTTAAGAACCTTGTCCGTAATAAGCTAGTTGCTACGTACGCAACGACCGCGCCCGCTTAACATGCGGGCGCGGTCGTTTATGTTTTATCATATCTTTTTTCGCAGGCGGGCTTTTCCACCATAGCCAGTAACGTTAACTGACGAGAACTTCATGACTCCGGCGATTAATAGCGCAAAGCACGCAGGTATTGTGTTTCACCTTCATGAGTACCCGCACGACGCCGCTGCCGCGTCGTATGGGCTGGAAGCGGCTGAAAAGCTGGGCGTCGCAGTTGAGCAGGTCTTTAAAACGCTTGTGGTGAAGTTGGATGGTAAACAGCTGGCGGTAGGCATTGTGCCGGTGAAGGGGCAGCTAGGGCTTAAGCAGATTGCGAAAGCCGCCGGGGCGAAGAAGGCAGCCATGGCTGATCCCGCCGAGGTTGAACGCACCACTGGCTATGTGCTGGGCGGTGTTAGTCCATTGGGGCAGAAAAAGCGCCTGCCGACCTATATTGACGCCTCAGCGCAACGGTTTTCCACGCTCTACGTTAGCGCTGGACGGCGGGGGCTAGAGATTGAGCTTTCTCCCAGCGACTTGGCGTCACTGAGCCATGGGCGTTTTGCGGTGCTGGCGATCTGAGCGTTGGCGGTAGCGATTGCTCTTACCCTCACCCCATACAGCAAGGCAGTGGAAAGCGCTTTCTGGTATGGTGCTTTACATTATCGGTTTGCTGGGCTGAATAGCCCCTTCAGGAATTTTTTGTGTCCGACACCTCTTTTGCATCGCTTGCGCTCTCATCCGCGCTGTTATCGAATCTAGACTCCCTTGGCTACCATGAAATGACGCCGGTTCAGGCCCAAAGCCTGCCGCCTATGCTGGCGGGGCGTGATGTCATGGCCCAGGCCAGAACGGGATCGGGCAAAACCGCGGCCTTTGGTTTGGCGCTACTCTCCCAATTACGTGTTGAGGCGTTTAGCGTACAGGCGCTAGTGCTGTGTCCCACCCGAGAACTGGCGGATCAAGTGGCGGAAGAGCTGCGCCGTCTCGCCCGCGGGATGCCCAACGTGAAAGTGCTCACGCTCTGCGGCGGCGCCCCGTTTGGCCCGCAGCTCGCATCGTTGGAACATGGCGCGCACATCGTGGTGGGCACGCCGGGCCGGGTGGACGAGCATCTGCGCAGAGGCTCGCTCACGCTTGGGTCGCTGGCCGTGCTGGTGCTAGACGAAGCCGACCGTATGCTGGACATGGGCTTTCAGGTCACCATCGACGACATCATCGCCGATACCCCCGCTGACCGACAAACGCTGCTGTTCAGCGCGACGTTTCCCGATGAGCGAGAGGGGCTGGCAGCCATGACCCGCGGCGTGCTGCGCGACCCGGTCAGTGTCAAGGTGGCAGAGACCCACGATGCCACGACCATCGAGCAGCACTTTTACCGTGTGTCCCATGACGACGACCGTTTTGCTGCGTTGATCGAGCTGCTGCTTGCCACGCGACCTACCACTAGCGTGGTGTTCTGTAATACCAAGCGGGAAACCCAGGCCGTGGCCGATGGCTTGGTCGATGCGGGATTTAGCGCCGTCGCCTTGCACGGCGATCTCGAGCAGAAAGACCGCGACCGGCTGCTGGTGCTGTTTGCCAATCAGAGCGCATCGATTTTGGTCGCCACCGATGTGGCCGCCCGCGGGCTCGACATTGCTCAACTAGATGCCGTTTTCAATTACCAAATCGCCCGCGAGCTGGACGTCCACGTTCATCGCGTCGGCCGCACGGGGCGCGCAGGAGCCAGCGGTATCGCCTGTACCCTGGTCACACCGCAAGAAGATTATCGACTCGAACGCCTCGCTGAGCTGTTGGGCGAGCCGCTCGCGACCGAGCCGCTGCCGAAAGCCACCAACGGTTCGCCGTTCGAGCCCCCCATGGCCACGCTACAGTTGGCGGGTGGCAAGAAAGATAAGCTGCGCCCTGGCGACATTCTGGGCGCATTGACCAGCGAAAGCGGTCTGCGCGGTGATCAGGTGGGTAAGATCAAGGTGTTGGCTCGAAGCGCTTACGTCGCGGTGGCGCGCAGCGCTGTCCAGAAAGCTCAGGCCAAGCTGGAGCGGGATAAACTCAAAGGGCGCGCTTTCCGCGTGCGACGCATTCGCCATTAACGATCCCAATGACGTGGTCGCTATCATAAGGAGCCTTCGCAGCAAGCTATGAAAACACCCAAACGATTACAGCCCTTGGTCGATGACGGCCTGATCGATGAGGTGCTGATGCAGTTGATGAGCGGCAAGGAAGCGCAGGTGTATGTGGTGCGCTGCGGCGGAGACACACGCTGTGCCAAAGTATTCAAGGAGGCCAAGCAGCGCAGTTTCAAGCAAGCGGTGCAATACCAGGAAGGGCGTAAAGAGCGTAACAGCCGCCGAGCGAGGGCCATGGCCAAGAAAACCCGCTACGGCCAGAAAGAGCAGGAGCAGGCGTGGCTCACCGCCGAGGTGGATGCGTTGTACCGCTTAGCCGCAGCTGATGTTCGTGTGCCAAAGCCCTATGGCTTTGTGGATGGCGTGTTGCTGATGGAGATGATTACCGACGCTGAAGGCGATGTAGCACCGCGCTTAGACGATGTCATCCTGACCGAAGAGCAGGCGCTGCGCTATCACGCCAAAGTGATTCAAGACGTGGTGAAAATGCTCTGCGCGGGTCTGATTCATGGTGACCTATCTGAGTTCAACGTGCTTGTTGATGCCGATGGCCCGGTCATTATCGACTTGCCCCAAGCGGTAGACGCGGCCGGTAATAACAGCGCCGCCGCCATGCTGGAGCGCGATGTCGATAACATGCGCGCTTATTTTGGTCGCTTTGCTCCCGAGCTGCTCACTACTCACTACGGCAAGGAGATGTGGGCGCTTTATGAAGCGGGCGAGCTGCACCCCGATAGCAAACTCACCGGCCACTTCGAGTTTGATAGCCACATTGCCAACGTGGATGAGCTGATGGAAGTCATCGACGACGCCAAAGAGGAAGAAGCTGAGCGTCAGGCGCGAATGCGTGATGACGACGACGAGGATTAACCCCAATAGTGATAAACTGAGGCAACGCTTAGCAGAGTAAGTAGTTGGATGAAACGACTCTGCCATATCGCATAGCCGAAAGATCACCGGAGGGGCGTGTGAAGGGCAGTCGTTTCAGTGCAGGGAGAGCCAAGTCACTCCTGAGCTGGCCCACCGGGTGCTAGACAGGCCCGTTTCGGCCATGCTGCTGTTGGCGGGGGTAGCGTCGTCAACCGCCGTGGCGCCTGCCAAGCCCTGCGCTGCTCGCTCCCTTGTTAGCCACCGCACTGCTCTCCGGGCTGGATATGGCGAGTCTCGCCCTGCCAAGCTGGGGTATGAACGTGATGCTCTGGGTGCTAGGTAGCGCCATCGGCTCGCGCTTTCAAGGTATGACGCGGCGGCTACTCGGGCGCTATCTTTGGCAATCGGGGGTGGCGACGCTGCTTGCGCTGGTGGTTCTGGCACTGTTTGCCGAACTCATCCACCAAACCGTGGGGGTAGGGCGCGATGTTGCCTTGCTTGCTTTAGCCCTTGGCGGTATTGGTGAAATGGCGATACTCGCCGTCGCGCTCAACATTGACCCGGTGTTCGTGGCGTTTCATCACCTGCTGCGCATGGTCACCCTGATGATTGTTGCTCCCTTCTGGGCCCGCTGGCTAATGCGTCATCATCCTGACGCCTGACGTCGCGATCATTACGCTAACTCTCCTCGCTGTGCTCCCTTTTATCGCGTCATGTAAGGACTCTCCATGCTGTCACGTCTGCTCTCGCCGCTGTTCCGTTTTTTTGAGGAGCGCGTTAACCCCTACCCAGAGGGTGAGGTCACCACACCGCCCAAAGGGCTGTTGCCGTTTATCTGGCACTTTTCGCGCCCGGTGTGGCCGTGGCTGCTAGTGATGTCGTTGATTACGGCGGTGGTATCCGCCGCAGAGGTGGTGTTCTTTAGCTACATGGGCGATTTGGTGGATTGGCTGGGTGGCGTCGAGCGCGCCGATTTCTGGGCCAACCACGGCCTGTGGCTGGCGGGCCTTGGTTTGTTAGTGGTGGTGGGCCTGCCGCTACTGGTGCTGCTGCAGTCGCTGGTCACCCACCAGAGCATTTTTGGTAACTACCCGATGATTGGCCGCTGGCTCTCTCATCGCCATATGCTCAGCCAGAGCCTAGCGTTCTATCAAGATGAGTTTGCCGGGCGGGTATCGCAAAAAGTAATGCAAACCGCGCTGGCGGTGCGTGAAACCGTCACCAAAGTGATGGATCTGATGGTGTACGCCATCGTCTATTTTACCGGGGCGGCCATTCTACTGGGCCGCGCTGATCCGTGGCTGCTGCTGCCGCTAGGCCTTTGGCTGATCGGCTATTTAGGCATCATGCGCTTTTTCGTACCGCGCCTGCGGGATGTCTCTATGGCCCAGGCGGATGCTCGAGCTCAGATGACTGGCCGCGTGGTGGATAGCTACAGCAATATCCAGACTATCAAGCTGTTTGCCGATACTCAGCGCGAAGAGCGCTACGCCAAAGATGCTATGGAGGGCTTTATGGTCACCGTGCATCGCCAGATGCGCCTGGTCACGGTGATGAGCGTCTGCTTGACGCTCCTTAATACGCTGCTGCTGGTTGGCACGGCAGGCATGGCGATTGCAGCGTGGTACATGGAGGCGATCTCTCTGGGCGTGCTGGCCATCGCCATTGCCCTGGTGATGCGGATCCGTTTTATGTCCGACTGGATTTTATGGGAAGTCGCTGGGCTGTTTGAAAACATCGGCACGGTGCAGGATGGCATGAACACCATCGCCCAGGAGCCGACGGTGAAAGACGCGCCCACCGCCAAAGCGCTGACCGTGCCCAACGGCGAGATCGTCTTCGATACGCTGCGCTTCCAATATGCCCAGGCAAAAGGGGAGAGCAAGAATGTGTTTGATGGGCTGAACCTGACCATCAAACCCGGTGAAAAGATCGGCCTGATTGGCCGCTCCGGGGCGGGAAAATCGACCCTGGCGAACCTGCTGCTGCGCTTTTACGACCTGCAGGGCGGGCGCATTCTGATCGACGGACAAAACATTGCTGAGGTCACCCAAACCTCGCTACGCCACCAGATCGGCATGGTGACCCAAGATACCTCGCTGCTGCACCGCTCGCTGCGGGACAACATCCGCTATGGCAGTCCGCACGCCAGCGATGAGGATGTCTGCCAGGCGGTATGCCGTGCCCATGCCGATACCTTCATCAACGACCTAGTCGACCCCAAAGGGCGGCGAGGTTTGGATGCTCATGTGGGTGAGCGGGGCGTGAAGCTCTCCGGCGGCCAGCGCCAGCGCATTGCCATCGCCCGGGTGCTGCTCAAAGACGCCCCGATTCTGGTGTTGGATGAAGCCACCTCGGCGCTGGATTCCGAGGTTGAAGCGGCGATTCAAGAGCAGTTGGATGCGTTGATGGAGGGCAAAACGGTGATTGCCATCGCCCATCGGCTCTCTACCATTGCCATGCTAGACCGTTTGATTGTGGTGGATGAAGGGCGCATGGTGGAGAGCGGCACTCATCAGGAATTGCTGGCCCGAAACGGCATTTATGCAGGCCTTTGGCAGCGCCAGTCGGGAGGATTTTTGGGTAACGACCTTGATCCTGATAACAATGCCCTCATTTGAGACTAGACCGGTCGCCTAGTAAGGGCGCTTTAACAGGAGGTACTGATGCAAGCTATCCAGCTTCAACAACCCGGCGGTTTAGATAAATTGAACGTTGTCGACGTGGCAGCCCCAGGGGAGCCAGGCCCCGGCGAGATCAAAGTGCGCCTGCACGCCAGCTCGCTGAACTTTCACGACTACGCGGTCGTGGCGGGGATGATTCCCACCGACGATAAGCGCATCCCGATGTCCGACGGCGCGGGCGTGGTGGAAGCCGTTGGCGAAGGTGTGGAAGAGTTTGCCGTGGGCGATGCGGTCGTCTCGACCTTCTTCCCATACTGGCTGGAAGGCCCGGCGCGCGTAGGCGACTTCACCACCACCCCTGGCGATGGCGTCGATGGCTATGCCCGCGAGCAGGTAATTCGACCGGCCACATGGTTCACTCGCCAGCCGATCGGCTACAGCCATGCAGAATCCGCCACGTTGACCACCGCGGGATTGACCGCTTGGCGCGCGCTGGTGGTGGACGGCGGCTTGAAAGCGGGCGATACCGTGCTGGTACTGGGTACCGGCGGGGTGTCGATCTTTGCACTGCAGTTCGCCAAGCTGATGGGGGCTAGAGTGATCGCGACCTCCTCTTCCAATGAGAAGCTGGAGCGCCTGCGTAGCCTCGGCGCGGAGCACACCATCAACTACCGCGAGACACCCGAGTGGGGAAAAGCAGTCAAAGCGTTGACCGACGGCAAAGGCGTGGATCACGTCATCGAGGTAGGCGGCCCCGGTACGCTGCCGAAATCCATCGATGCCGTGAAGATTGGTGGACACATTTCGCTGATTGGCGTACTGACCGGCCGCGAGGGAGACATTCCCACTGCCAAACTCATGGCCAAGCAGGCCAAGCTGCAGGGGTTGATCGTCGGTAGCCGTCGCCACCAGATTGAGATGATCGACGCGATCGAAGCGGCGAATTTGAAGCCGATCATCGATCGTGACTTCCCGCTTAGCGAGATTGCCGAGGCGTTTCGTCATCAAGAATCGGGCAAGCACTTTGGTAAAATCTGCCTGACCTTCTGAGAATCAAGCGCTAACAATCGTACTACACGTCTGCATAGAAGGCGGGCGTGTAGTGCGTATCAACCATGTTGCTCTACTCTCCTAATCGGCTAAATACCACGCCTTTTACCTCAAGCTCCCAGATGTCGTCGTAAGGCACAGTGACGCCATCCATATCGCCAGGGTCGCCGGTACTGTTTTTAATCACGGTTTCGGGAATGACCTTCACTCCCATCACCCCGACATGCTGAATTCTTCCGCTGAACCGGTTGCCCTCCTGCTCAATGAGCACCCGCTCGCCTGCAATGCACTTCGCAAGCTTCTCGTGTAGTTCAGCCATCGTGACATTCACCACGCTCATCGTTGCCTCCTGCGCATCGCTCAAAAGTGAGTTACTTGGCAATAACGACGTTATTTTAGACGATAAGTTCGGCTAGCCCCGGGGGTATGGCATAAGGCATGCTAACCTTAATCTAGTTTACTGAATCGAGGCGGGATATGGCGCAAGGCTCAACGAACGCGGCTTTATCGCCATGGAACGTGGTGGCATTAGACACCTTTCAAACCCCTGAGCGCACCCAGGCGAGCCAGTGGCGGCGTAGCTGGCGAGCGGCCACCACCTGGATGATAGGCAAGGAAGCTTCCGAGCGCCAAGCGAAGCAGGAGAGTGAACTGCGCGCGCTGCCTGAAGTGAAGCTGGCGCATGTTGCGCCCCCCATTGACTGGATGCCCGCCACCGAACGCTTGAAACAGGCGCTGAAAGACTACGAAGATGCGCCGGTTGTGCTGTTTATTTCACCGCCTTACGGCGAGCACAGCACCGTGGTGAGCCAATGGGCTGCGCAACAGGATATTCCTTGCCTCACCGTACCCACGCTGAAAGAGCTAGTGGACGGCAGCCTAGCCTGGGTAGAAGACGCTACCCAGCTAAAGCGCTGGGCAATTCCTGCCTTGGAGTACCACTTTTTACGCCATACCAATGGCTTGCAAGGCGTTCGTGAGTTGCTTGAGCGTGCTTTGAGTGGGCGCCTGGGGCAGAGCGTGATGGGATGCGATAGCTGGACCTACGCTTACTTACAGCACGCGGTGGGGCTAGAAGGCGTGCCGGTATTGACCCTCCAAGGGCTCGAAGGTGAACAGTTAGCCCACTATTTTTCCCAAGCAGCGGGGGAGTGCCCGACGGTGTACAGTACACGTACGGGTAAATCGATTCTCACCAGCGACAGTGATCAAAAAGAGGCCTATAAAGAGCTGCAGCGCCTAGCGGCACACTGCCGAGGGCACCTGGGAATTGCCTGGCACTATTGGCGTGAGCGGCTGCGTGAGCCAGCAGAAGATTCGGATAGCAGTGATAACAATGGCCATAAATGTAGCGATAAAGAGGATAGCGACACTTCTCAAGAACTATGGCTACTGGACGCGCTGGCCGAAGCCGAACTACCCACAGATACCGGCGATCTAGCTACTTTACTGCTGCATACGCTGCTGATTCACGGCGGGCTGGAAGATCATGCGTTAAAACATGTGCTGCCTTTTTCGGATCACGAATCGTTAAATGCACGCTTTGCCCTGGCGCGGCGCGGCATTCTTAGCAGCCAGCAAGGGCGGTGGCAGGTGGCGCCGCTTAGCTATGCCAGCGTGCGGCAGCTGCTTGAGTCGCGTAACTATCTCGTTGACCCGCTCTAGGAGTACTAATGGAAGACCAAGGGCAGTACGCCAAGCTGTTTAACGAAATGGATAGCCAAGCGTTGATAACGCTCGGCCTTATCTTGGTCAGCACGATTCTACTGATTATTGTCAGCCAGCGAGGACTCAACTGGGTGGCGAATCGGCTGCACGGCCAAGTGCGCTTTCGGGTCTTTGCCCTGGTGCCGCTCACCCGCCTGCTAATTTTGATCGCTGCGCTCGCCATTGCCGTACCCATCATTGTCGAGCCGTCGTTGCGCAATATGGTGACGCTGCTGGGGGCGATTGGCTTAGCCATTGGCTTTGCGCTGAAAGACTATGTCAGCAGCCTGATCGCTGGGGTAGTGTCTGCCGTCGAGCTACCGTACCGGCCTGGCGACTGGGTGAATATCGAAGGCACGTACGGCGAAGTGAAGCACGTGGGCATGCGAACAGTCGAGGTCCAAACGCCGGACGATGATATGGTAGCGGTGCCGCATTTAAAGCTTTGGGACTCTGCGATCTATAACGCCAATAATGGTGGCACTAGCCTGCAGTGCGTGGCGAGTTTTTACCTTCATCCAGAGCATGAAGCCGGCTGGGTGCGCAAAGCACTGCGCGATGTGGCGCTGACCAGTGCTTATTTAAAGTTTGGAGAGCCGATTATTGTGGTGGCGGAGGAGAAGCCCTGGGGCACGCATTACCGTATCCGTGCTTACCCCGTCGACCCCCGCCAGCAGTTTCTGTTTATCACTGACTTAACGGTGCGCGGCAAAGCAGTGCTAAGCGCTGCTGGCATTCAACCAGCGCTGCTACCACCAGATGCCGCCCTAGATGCACGAGGTGCAGCTAGCTGATGACAACACCAACCACACTCTATATTGGATGGGACGTGGGCGGCTGGAACTGCGATAACAGCTCTGCCAGCCGCGATGCGCTGGTGGTGCTGGATGACGCGCTCAATGTGATAGGCATGCCGTGGCGGGGAAACCTGCGCGTCACGCTGAATGATGCTACCTCTAGCCGTGATTTGATCAACCGGCTTCTGGCACTGTGCACTACTGGCGTGGAGCTTGGAGCATGCCAAAGGGAGTGTGGCTTGGCCGCCAGCAGAGATGCCAGCGGCCGAAGGGTGGATTTTTGTACCGAAGGATGCGTTAAGCGCCTAACGGCTCAAGCGCTCTCTTCCGGTAGCTCCGCGTTATGGAAGACGTTCTGTACGTCGTCCAGCTCGTTGAGCATGTTGAGAAATTTCTCGAACATCGCCACGTCATCGCCTTCAATCGGCGTGGTGGTTTGCGGCAGGAACTGAATCTCGTCGACTTCAAAGTCGATTTCGCCGAAGGCATCTAGCAGCGCCTGCTTGGCTTTGGCGTAGTCGGTGTGCGGGGCAAACACCGTGATGCGGCCCTCTTCCTGCTCAATATCGGTGACATCCACGTCGGCTTCCATTAGCGCTTCCAGCACCGCTTCTTCATCGTTGCCGGTGAAGGAGAAAATCGCACAGTGGTCGAACATATGGCTGACGCTGCCTGGCGTGCCGATCTTGCTTTTGGTTTTGGTGAAGCAGCCGCGCACATCGCCAAAGGTGCGGTTGGGGTTGTCGGTGAGGCAGTCGACAATCACCATGGCGTTGCCAGGGCCAAAGCCTTCGTAGCGCGCCGGTGAAAAATCCTCACCGCCTGCGCCGCTGGCTTTATCCAAGGCTTTATCAATGACGTGAGAGGGCACCTGGTCTTTCTTGGCACGCTCTATCAAACCGCGCAGTGCGAGGTTACCGTTAGGATCCGTACCGCCCGCTTTGGCACAGACGTAAATTTCACGTCCATACTTGCTGTAAACTTTGGTTTTCGCAGCGGCCGTTTTGGCCATGGATTCCTTACGGTTTTGAAACGCCCTACCCATATTGAAGTCCTTTATTAGCCATGAACCGCCTGCATGGCAGGCGTCATCGTTTTCAAAAAGGGGAAAATTTTACCCAACAGCGTACCATGCTAACAGCGTTATTTAAGCGCCTGGGTGGTTTCCCCTACGGTTAAAAGACATGCTACAGGCAACAACACAAGAATTGGCCTTAGCTTAGGCAAGCGCTGTCGTATACTGGCCAGCTCATAACGAGGCTATCCATGGAGGAGAAAATGCCGCTGACACTCTGGCTTTCGCTGGCTGCCATTTGTGCGATGGGGGCCATGTCGCCTGGGCCAAGCTTAGCATTGGTGCTACGCCACACGTTGGGGGGTGGTCGCGTGCCAGGCATCACGGCGGCTATTTTTCATGCCTTCGGCGTAGGGTTTTATGCGTTGCTCACCGTGCTGGGCTTGGGCGCTGTAATGGTGCGCTTTCCCGAGCTTTTTCAGCTGATTACATGGTTTGGTGCTGCCTACCTGGCGTGGCTGGGGATAAAAGCGTTGCGGGCGGGCCGGGGTGGCGCGCTTACGCCGGGCGCCGTGGCCACCACACCGCGTCAGGCGGCCAAAGAGGCGGTGCTGGTGGCACTGGGCAACCCTAAGCTGATCATCTTTTTTGTGGCGCTATTAAGCCAGTTTGTCACCCCCGAGATGAGCCTACTCGCCAAGGCGATTATCGTGGCCACGGCGATTATTATTGATGGTGGCTGGTACGTGCTGGTGGCCGTAGGGCTTTCTCACTCTCGGGTGCTGCCGTGGCTGCAGCGCCACGCGCACTGGATCAATCGGATGACTGGCGTATTACTGATCGCGCTGGCGCTGCGGGTGGCGGCGGGGCCGATCCTTTGATCACGAGGCTGGTGTCGCCAACGTTGCCGTGGCAAGGTAAAGCGTATGCTGGCAAAGGCATTTTAGAGGCCTGGCGATGACGATTTACGAGCAGGATTGTTATACCCATCAAGGTAAGCCCTTCAATCTGCGCGCTTTGCGTGGGCAGGTATTATTGGTGGTCAATGTGGCCAGCCAGTGCGGTTTTACGCCGCAGTTGAAAGAGCTCGAGGGGCTGTACCAGCGTTACCGGGATCGTGGATTTACCGTGTTGGGCTTCCCCTGTAACCAGTTTGGCCGCCAGTCGCCCGAGAGTGCCGAGGCGTTCTGCGCCTTTGGCGAGCAGCAGTTCGGGGTGAGCTTTCCGCTGCTGGAAAAGGTGAAAGTCAACGGCTCCGATGCTCACCCGCTATTTGTACAGCTCAAGCGGGAGGCGCCAGGGATTTTGGGCACCAAAGCTGTAAAGTGGAATTTCACCAAGTTTCTGGTAGGCCGAGATGGCAAGGTCATCGCCCGCTTTGGCCCCAAGGATCATGGGTTAACGCTGCGCTTAGCCCTTGAAGCCGCACTGGATAAAGAGTGAATCAGCCAGCCGCTAAACCTCCCCGCGCGCGACCATCAAGCGTTGCATTAGCTCGGTCCAGCGATGGCGAACCATCATGGTCGTCAATCCCGAAAAGAGTGCCCAGCTTTTGCGCCGCCAGCCTTTCAATTTCAGATTGTGGTTCACCAGCTGCTTCATCAGTTTGTAGTCATCGAACTTGCGCCACTCGCTGGCGACTGACAGCTGGTGGCGTGACATCACCGGCGCCAGCTCCAGGCGTAGCATCCACTCAAGCTCTTTGAGCGACATCTTGTGCTGCTCAATCACCTCAATCATATGGGCGTAGTCGCGCTCGCTGGGTTCGCGGTCAAGCCAGAGAGGGGCAAGTGCTAGCCACAAATCGCCCCGCTCATCGACTAGCTGCTGTGCATTCATTAAAGATCCCGTCGGCAAGTGGTGGGCAGGCCGCTATCCTGCCGCGAATGGCGGATAAGCTCAAGAGCGGACAGGGCGCGCCGAGACCGCTAGAATACCCTCATTGATAACTCGGCACTGCCGTGCCGAACGCAATACTCATCTGATGAAGGGGTCGAATGTGATCATTAAACCGAAAGTGCGTGGCTTTATCTGCACCACCACCCACCCGAAAGGCTGCGAGCAGAACGTTCTCGAGCAGATCGAAGCGACCCGCGCCCGTGGTTTGGACAAAAGCCAAGGCCCGAAGAAAGTGCTGGTGATCGGTGCCTCTAGCGGTTACGGCCTAGCGGCGCGTATTACCGCCGCCTTTGGTTACGGCGCCGACACTCTGGGGGTGTTTTTTGAAAAGCCGGGCACCGAGAAGAAGCCGGGCACCGCTGGCTGGTACAACAGCGCCGCGTTCGATAAGTTTGCCAAGCAGGAAGGTCTGTACAGCAAATCCATTAATGGCGATGCGTTCTCCCACGAAGCGCGGGAAAAAGCCATTGAGCTGATCAAGCAAGACATGGGTGAGATTGATCTCGTGGTTTACTCACTGGCATCCCCCGTGCGTAAGCTGCCCGATACCGGTGAAGTCAAACGTTCTAGCCTAAAGCCGATTGGTGAGACCTACCGCGCCACGGCCATTGATACTAACAAAGACACCATTATTGAAGCCGAAGTGGAACCGGCCACCCAGCAAGAGATCGACGACACCATCACCGTGATGGGCGGCGAAGACTGGGAGCTGTGGATGAGCGCTCTGGCCGATGCAGGCGTGCTGGCCAAAGGTGCCCGCAGCGTGGCGTTCAGCTATATCGGTACCGAAATCACCTGGCCGATCTACTGGCATGGTGCCCTGGGGAAAGCCAAGGAAGACCTGGACCGCGCAGCGGCGGCCATCGATGCCAAGCTGCAAGAGAGCGGCGGCGGTGCCAACGTGGCGGTGCTGAAATCCGTCGTTACCCAAGCCAGCGCGGCGATTCCGGTGATGCCGCTGTACATCGCCATGGTCTACAAGGTGATGAAGGAGAAGGGCCTGCACGAAGGCACCATCGAGCAGCTCAACCGCCTGTTCGGCGAGCGCCTCTATGGAGGTGAGTTCACCACCGACGAGGCTGGCCGCCTGCGTCTGGATGACTGGGAGCTGCGTGACGACGTGCAGCAGGCGTGTAAGGATCTGTGGCCTCAGGTGACCACCGAGAACCTGTTCCAGATCACCGACTATGCTGGTTACAAGCACGAGTTCCTGAAGCTGTTCGGCTTCGAGCGTGACGACGTGGACTACGATGCCGATGTGAACCCCGAGGTCGAGTTCGATGTCGTAACGTTATAAACGCAGCGCGACGGGCAGCGCACGCCGACGCGCTATGAATCATCGACCGGACTGGATGAGGTGACGTATGGATACCCGAGAGAGCAAAACCCCGGAAGAAGAGAAAGAGCACGTGCTGAGCGAGCGCATACCTGAGGATTTCGAGACCTCGCAGCCTCAACTGCAGCCTGAAGCGAAAAAGCCCGCTAATGGGCTGCATAAAATGCTGCCGTTAGTCATCGTGATTATGGGCATCATCGTCGCTGGCATTGTCATGTTGGGATTAGGCAATAGCGGCGGCTAAAGTGAGCGTTTGCTATTGTGCAAATTGCCGGGCCTAGGCTCGGCAATTTGCATTTATGCGTCCTGTTTTTGTTTGCGTGGACATGGCGCTGCCTTCAATCGCGCAATTGAGTAAGATAGCGTTTAAATAGAACGCCTTATCCAGTCAACCAGCGGCGGTTTTCATGCAGCGCAATAGGCAGCACAGCGAATTCACATGCATTCCAGTACGTTAACGCCACCCCCTAGCCACCGCAGGCGGGTGGCGTTTGTGTTGCTGCCTGGGTTTTCGCTGTTGGCTCACGCCAGCGCTATTGAGCCGCTGCAAATGGCCAACCAGCTGAGCGGCCAGATGCTGTACCACACCGTTACCCTCAGCCTAGATGAAGAGCCCGTGCGCAGCGGCGCGCAGCTTTCGCTCATCGCGCAGCATGCGTTAGGAGCCCCCCTTGGCCCGCTGGATTTACTGCTGGTGTGTGCGCCTACGCCGCTACCCTACGTATTGCCCGCGAAGCTCAATGAGTGGCTGCGTAGCCATCATGGCCGTGGCGTTGCTATCGGCGGTTTGGCCGGAGGCACCGAGGTGCTCGCCCGCTGTGGTCTGCTGGAGGGCTACCGCGCTACCTTGCCTTGGCAGCGCTTCGACGCGTTTGCCCAAGCCTACCCCCAGGTGACGCTCTCCCAACAGCTGTTTGAAATTGATCGCGACCGCCTGACCTGCGCGGGCGGCACCGCCGCTATGGATATGATGCTCACGCTAATTGGCAAGCATCACGGCCCGCGCTTGGCCGAGCAGGTCTCTGAACAGTTTGTTTGCGACCGTATTCGCTTAGCCGATGAGCGCCAGCACGTGCCGCTGCGCAACCGTTTGGGCCACGCGCCCCAGAGCTTGGTAGATGCGGTGACTCTTATGGAAGCCAATATCGAAGAGCCGCTCTCGACGTTGGAACTGGCCGAGCATTTGGGGATCTCCCGGCGTCAGCTGGAGCGACTATTCAAGAAGTACCTGCAGGCGGTGCCAAGCCGTTATTATCTGGACTTGCGGCTGCAGGAAGCCCGCAAGCAGCTCAGAGAGAGCGACCGTCCCGTGGGCGACATTGCCCTGATGACCGGTTTCTCCTCGGGCGCGCACTTTTCCACCGCCTACCGTAACCATTTTGGGATCACCCCGCGGGAAGAGCGGCTGGGGTAGGCGCAGCTTTTCATAATTTACCGTCCCAATACTGAAAGCAGGGCGTCCTACGCCCCCCGTATACTGAATCCATCGCTTACTCCACTGGAGGTACTGTCCCATGAGCCACACCCCAAGCCGTCAAGACTTCGACCACTACATGACGCCTAACTACGCGCCGCAGCAGATTATTCCGGTACGTGGTGAAGGCAGCCGCTTGTGGGACCAAGAGGGCCGCGAGTACATCGATTTCGCTGGCGGTATTGCGGTGAACTCCCTGGGTCACTGCCATCCGGTGCTGGTCAATGCGCTGAAAGAGCAGGGCGAAAAGCTTTGGCATCTCTCCAACGTATTCACCAACGAACCGGCGCTCAAACTGGCCAAAACCCTTACCGAGCGCACCTTCGCCGATAAAGTGTTCCTGTGCTCCTCTGGCGGTGAAGCCAACGAAGCCGCATTAAAGCTGGCCCGCCGCTGGGCGGTCGACCACTACGGTGAGCACAAAGACAAAATCATCTCGTTCTACCAATCGTTCCATGGCCGCACCTTCTTTACCGTCAGTGTCGGCGGCCAGCCCAAGTACTCCCAAGGCTTTGGCCCAGTACCGGGCGGCATTCTGCACGCCAACTTCAACGACCTGGAGAGCGTGCGCAAGCTCGTGGGCGACGATACCTGCGCCATCATGGTCGAGCCGATGCAGGGCGAAGGCGGCATCGTACCCGCCACTCAGGAATTCTTGCAGGGCCTGCGCAATCTGTGTGACGAGCACAACGCGCTGCTGATTTTCGATGAAGTGCAAACCGGCGTTGGACGCAGCGGAGAGCTGTATGCCTATAAAAACTTCGGCATTACCCCGGATATTCTCACCAGCGCTAAGTCGCTGGGCGGCGGCTTCCCGATTGGTGCCATGCTGACCACCGATGCCATCGCCACATCGCTAGCCATCGGCACCCACGGCTCTACCTACGGCGGTAACGCATTGGCCTCAGCGGTGGCGCTGGCGGCGGTCGAGTTCATCGATACGCCGGAGGTGCTGCAAGGTGTTAAACACCGCCACGACCTGTTCCGCGAGCACCTGGAAACCATCAACCGCAAACACGGCGTTTTCAAAGAGATCCGCGGCATGGGCATGCTGATGGGGGCCCAGATGTCGGACGCTTTCGAAGGCCGCGCCAAAGATATTCTGCCGTTGGCGATCGAAGAGGGCGTGATGGCGCTGATTGCAGGCCCCAACGTGCTGCGTATGGCGCCCTCGCTGGTGATTCCCGAGGAAGACATCGCCGAGGGCATGGCGCGTCTCGAGCGTGCCATCGAGCGACTTGTCGCTAGCGCATGAGTCAGGCGCAAGTCACACAAGAGGGGGCGTTAAACATGTTGGTAATCCGACCGGTCACCCTGGCTGACCTTTCCGCCTTAGAGCAACTGGCAGAACATGCGGTGCCTCGGCTTACCAACCTGCCCGCCAATCGCGACCGTCTTGAGGAGCGCATCGTGCGCTCCCAAGAAGCATTCGAGAGCGAGATCGAGTACCCCGGTAACGAGCACTATATGTTCGTGCTGGCGGACGATAGCCGCAACGAGGTGCTGGGGACGGCCACCATCCGCGCCCAGGCGGGGGCTGCCGAGGCCTACTACACCTACCGCCAAGAGACGCTGATTCACGCATCGCAGCAGCTCAACGTGCGCCGTGAGGTGCAAACACTGGCGCTCTCTCATGAAGCCTCGGATGCCACACTGCTCTGTGCACTGTCGCTCGACCCGCGCTACAAGGGCACCAGCGCCGAGAGCCTTCTGCGCCGAGCGCGGCTGATGTTCATCGCCCAGTATCCGGAGCGCTTCTCACGGATTCTGGCGGTGGCTTTTCCCGGCTTTTTGGATAGCCAGAATGAATCTCCATTTTGGGAGAGCGTGGGCCGCCACTTTTTTGCCCGCAGCTTCCAAGAAATGAATCACATAGCGGGCGTGCGCTCAAAGAGCTTCATTGCCGAGGTGATGCCGCAGTTTCCGCTCTATTTGCCACTGCTCACGCCCCAGGCCCGTGCTGCCATTGGCCGCGAGCATCCTGCCCATGAAGAGGCGCTGGCCGAAATGCTGGCCGAGGGCTTCGTGCGCTCCCGGCATGTGGATATTTTCGATGCAGGCCCCATCGTCAAAGCCGAGCGCGAGCGCCTGGAAACCTTCCGTCGCGCCGCCTGGCACCCGGTACGGATACGCCCCGAGCACGCGCTACCCGATGCCGAACCGGCGATGATTGCCAATCAAACGCTGAGCGATTTCCGCTGTATCGTCGCGCGCTACGCGCTATCGCCCACGGGGCAGCTGATGCTCTCGCCGCAGCACGCGGAGCGTTTGGGTGTAGAAGAGGGACGGGCGGTGCTGGCGGCACCGTTAACCCTGCCAAGCGCCATCGATGCGCTCGATGAAGGAGAGATGTAATGCGCATTCGACCCATTGCCCGTGATGATCTGGATGGGCTCCAGGCGCTTGCGCAGCAGGCCGGTGTTGGCTTTACCTCGCTGCCGGATAACCGCGAGTTTTTGGCCGGTAAGATCGAGTCCGCCGCCCGCGCGTTCGAAGAGCGTACGCCAGTGGACGACCGTCTCTACTTCTTCGTGCTGGAAGATGAAACCAACGGCGAGCTAGCAGGTTGTTGCGCCATCGAAGGCCAGGTAGGGCGTGAAGTGCCGTTCTACAACTACCGGCTTGGCACGCTGGCGCACTCGTCGGTACAGCTCGATCTGCATCGCACCATCGACACGCTATTCTTGAGCTCCGACCACACCGGCGACGCCGAAGTGTGTTCGCTGTTTCTGCGTCCGGAGTATCGCGGCGAGGCCAACAAGCACCTGCGTAACGGGGCGCTGCTTTCCAAAGCGCGCTGGCTGTTCATTGCCCAGTTTCGCGACCGCTTTCCGCAGAAAGTGCTGGCCGAGATGCGCGGCGTGTTCGACGAGAACAACGTTAGTCCCTTCTGGGAGAGCCTGGGGAAACACTTCTTCCCCATGGATTTCAACGAAGCCGACCGCTTAACCGGCCTGGGCCAGAAGAGCTTCATCGGTGAGCTGATGCCCAAGTTCCCGATCTACACCACCTTCATGTCGGAAGAGGCGCGGGCGTGTATCGGGCAGGTGCACCGTCACACCCGGCCAGCGCTGGAGATGCTTAAAAAAGAGGGGCTGCGCTGGGAAGGCTATATCGACATTTTCGATGGTGGCCCCACAGTGGAGGCCTACATCGATGACGTGCGGGCGATTCGCAACTCGCAGCTTTATCAGGTGGAAGTCTCCTCTAACGCGCCGCAAGAGAGCGTTAGCCGCTGGCTGGCGGCATCTACCCAGATGCTGAACTTTACCGCGAGCTGGATCGGCCGTGGCCCTGCCGACAGTAGCACGATCGTGCTCACCACCGATGAGGCCGATCGGCTAGGGGTTTCCACCGGCGACGCCGTTCGCCTGCTGGAAACCTAACATGAACGCCTGGAACGTCCCTCTACCCGCGCGAACGACAAAAATTCAGTAAAGGAGAGCATGATGCACACCGAGAACATGCATGCCCAGCAGCAACAACTGATCAACGGCACTTGGGTCGTCGGCAACGCCGAGCCTTTTACCAAGCATGATCCGGTGGCGGGTATGCTGCTTTGGCAAGGAGCGGCAGCTTCCAGCAGCCAAGTCGGCGCTGCGGTGGAGGCGGCGCGAGCGGCATTCCCGGCCTGGGCACGTACGCCTTTTGCTGAGCGGCAGGCGCTGGTTGAGCGGTTTGCCGAGGTCGTCACCGCTCGACGAGAAGACTTAGCTATTGCCATTGCCTCGGAAACCGGCAAACCGCTGTGGGAAGCCCGCACCGAAGCAGGTGCGATGATTGGTAAAATCGCGCTCTCCATCAAGGCGTACCACGAGCGCACCGGGGAGCGTGAAAAAGCCGTCGGCAGTGCCAAAGCGGTCCTTCGTCATCGCCCCCACGGCGTCATGGCAGTATTTGGCCCCTATAACTTCCCTGGCCACCTGCCCAATGGCCATATGGTGCCTGCGCTGCTGGCGGGTAACACCGTGGTGTTCAAGCCCAGCGACCAAACCCCGCTCACCGCGGATCTCACCCTGCAGTGCTGGATAGAAGCCGGGCTGCCTGCTGGGGTGATCAACCTCGTGCAGGGCGGTGTGGCCGTGGGACAGGCGCTCTCTGCCCACCCCGGTATCGACGGTCTGCTGTTTACCGGCAGTGCCAAAGTGGGTGGCATGCTGCAGCAGCAGTTTGCCGGGCAGCTGGATAAAATCCTCGCGCTGGAATTAGGCGGCAACAATCCGCTGGTGGTGAAGGATGTGGAGGATGAGCGCGCTGCCGTGCTGACGATTCTCCAGTCGGCGTTTCTCTCAGGGGGGCAGCGCTGCACTTGCGCCCGCCGCTTGATGGTGCCCCAGGGGGAGGTGGGCGACCACCTCATCGATGCGCTTTCGGATGCCATCGCCAAGCTGCACGTGGCGGGGCAGTTCGACGAGGAGCCAGCGCCGTTTTATGGCGGCTTGGTCAGCGTTGTCGCCGCCGATGGCCTGCTCAAGGCGCAGGATGAACTGGAAGCCATGGGCGGCACGGTGATCAATCGTATGCAGCGCCTCAAAGAGGGCACTAGCTTGCTCAGCCCCGCGCTGATCGACGTGACGGGGTTGAACGTGCCCGACGAGGAGCACTTCGGCCCGCTGCTGAAAGTCCATCGCTATACGGATTGGGATGAGGCGCTTGCCCTGGCCAACGACACCCGCTATGGCCTGTCGGCTGGGTTGATCGGGGGCGAGCAGTCGGATTGGGACGACTTCCTGCTGCGTATCCGCGCCGGTATCGTCAACTGGAACCGCCAGACCACCGGTGCCTCGGGCGATGCGCCCTTCGGCGGCGTGGGCGACAGCGGCAACCACCGCCCCAGTGCCTACTACGCCGCGGATTACTGCGCTTACCCGGTCGCCTCCATGGAGGCCGAAAGCCTGGAAATGCCCGAAACCCTGCCGCCAGGAGTCAGCCTATGAGCATGCACGGCATCCGGGAAGTCAACTTCGACGGCTTGGTAGGGCTGACCCATAACTACTCGGGGCTTGCCCATGGTAACGTCGCCTCCATGAGCCACGGTGGTTTGGTCTCCAACCCCAAAGAGGGGGCGCTGCAGGGGCTGGCCAAGATGAAATCGCTGATGGACGCAGGCTACGCCCAGGGCGTTTTGCCTCCTCAGCAGCGCCCCGATTTGGGCGCGCTGCGCGACTTGGGCTTCACCGGCAGCGACCGTGAGATGCTGGCACGTGCCGCGCAGCAAGCCTCGCAACTGCTGCGGGCGGTGTGCTCGGCGTCCAGCATGTGGACCGCTAACGCGGGCACCATTACGCCTAGCGTGGATGCACCCGATGGTCGGATGCACGTTACCCCGGCCAACCTGCAGTCGAGTTTCCACCGCTACCTGGAGCCGCGCACCACGGGGCGCGTGCTCCAGGCGATTTTCCGCGATGAGCAGCACTTCGCCCACCACCCGGTGCTGCCCGCCACCCCCGCGTTTTCCGATGAAGGGGCGGCCAACCACACTCGGCTGTGCGGTGAGTATGGCGAGCCCGGCGTGCACCTGTTCGTGTATGGCCGACAGGCGTTTGGCGGCGGGCGGAACGAGCCCAAGCGTTATCCGGCCCGGCAAACGCTGGAAGCCAGCCAGGCGGTGGCCCGCCAGCACGGGCTGAGCGACGCCCAGACCGTATTTGCTCAGCAGCATCCCGAGGCCATCGATGCCGGGGTGTTCCACAACGATGTGATTGCCGTGGGCAACGGCCCGGTGCTGCTCTACCACGAAATGGCATTTCTTGATGAAGAGCACACGCTTAACGAGCTGCGCGCCAAGATGAGCACGCCGCTGATTCCTGTCCGGGTGCCGGTGGAAGCGGTGAGCATGGAAGACGCGGTAGCGTCGTACCTGTTCAACTCGCAACTGCTCTCCAACCCGGATGGCACCATGACCCTAGTGGTGCCCAGCGAGTGCCAGGAGCGGGAAGCCGTGTGGCGCACGCTGCAGGACTTCATCCTGGCAGGCAATAACCCCATTGGCGAAGTGATCGTCAAGGACGTGAAGCAGAGCATGCGCAACGGCGGTGGCCCCGCCTGCCTGCGTTTGCGCGTGGTGCTCAGCGAGGCCGAGCGGGCTGCCCTCAGCGGTCGCGTGCTGCTTGATGATGCGCTTTACGACGACCTCACCGCCTGGGTGAGCCGCCACTACCGCGACCGCCTCGCCACCGACGACTTGGCCGATCCGCAGCTCGCGACGGAGGTGCTCACCGCGCTGGATGAGCTGACGCAGCTGCTGAACATTGGCTCGGTGTATCCGTTTCAACAGGGGTAAGCGCCCTGCCAAACAGCTCATCATGAGGTTTTCTCATGATGAGTTGAATTAATGTCGCTTTTCATTCATATGGTGGGTCTGGCATAAAGAACACATCCTCTTCGATGACGTGGCGCTAACGCCCGTCTATCGAAACGTCACACATGGCATCGAGCGCTGAGCTGCATTGGGGCGCCGTCGCCAATCTCGACCAACAGGGTGTTTGTTCGCGATGAGCTACGACTTTACCTTCGATATCAAGAGCGTCCGGTTCGACGAAAACTACCGTCCTGCCGAGAGCACGCGTACCACGACCAACTTCGCCAATCTGGCGAGAGGCGAGCGCTGCCAGGAAAACCTGCGTAACGCGCTGACCATGATCGACAATCGCTTCAATACCCTGGCCCATTGGGATAACCCCAAGGCAGACCGCTACGCCGTCGAGCTGGAGATCATTACCGGCGAGCTAAGCGTGGCGGCTGAAGGCGCTACCTTCCCGGCGATCGAGATGTTGAAGACGACCATCATCGATCGGCATCTCGACAAACGCATCGAGGGCATGACGGGGAACAACTTCTCCTCCTACGTCCGCGACTACGACTTCAGCGTGTGGCTCTCGGAGCACAACAAGGAGCGGTCGGAATTTGGTATTCCGGAGGGGTTTGGCGATCTTCACGGCAAGCTGTTCAAGCGTTTCGTCGACTCCGAGGCGTATCGATCCGTTGCCAGCAAGGCGCCGGTGATCTGTCTCAGCGTTTCCAGCAACAAGGTGTATCGTCAGACGGAAAATCGCCTCCCGGTGCTGGGCGTCGAATACGTGAACGACACATCGTCACTCACGGATTTCTATTTCGCCAAGATGGGCCTGCAGGTGCGTTACTTCATGCCGCCCCATAGCGTGGCACCGCTGGCGTTCTACTTTTCCGGCGATCTGCTGGCCGATTACAGCGATCTCGAACTGATCAGCGCCATCAGCACCATGGAGACGTTCCAGAAGATCTATCGACCGGAAATTTACAACGCTAACTCGGCGGCAGGTAAGGTCTATCAACCGCATCTGACCCATCAGGACTACTCGTTGACCCGTATCGAGTACGACCGCGAAGAGCGTAGCCAGCTGGCCGTCGAGCAGGGCAAGTTTGCCGAGCGCTACTTCATCGAACCTTTCCGTCACGTGCTCGAGCGCTGGTCGGCCGATGCCGCCCTTTGATTCACTGTTTACCAAGGATATTGTTATGAAGACATTGCTGCCCACATCGACGGCCGGAAGCCTGCCCAAGCCCGCTTGGCTGGCCGAGCCAGAAAAACTCTGGTCGGACTGGAAGCTGCAGGGCGAGGAGCTGGCCCAAGGCAAGCAGGATGCACTGCGGGTATCGCTGCACGATCAGCGCTTGGCGGGTATCGATATCGTTAGCGACGGTGAGCAGACTCGCCAGCACTTCGTCACCACCTTCATCGAGCACTTGAACGGCGTTGATTTCGAGCAGCGCGAGATCGTCAAGATCCGCGACCGCTACGACGCCAGCGTGCCCTCGGTGGTGGGCCCCGTCTCGCGGGAAAAACCGGTCTTCGTCGAGGATGCCAAGTTCCTGCGCCAGCAGACCGACCAGCCGATCAAGTGGGCGCTGCCCGGGCCCATGACCATGGTCGATACGCTCTATGATGGCCACTACAAGAGCCGCGAAAAGCTGGCCTGGGAGTTCGCCAAGATCCTCAACCAGGAAGCCCGCGATCTGGCGGCGGCTGGCGTGGACATCATTCAGTTCGATGAGCCCGCCTTCAACGTTTTCTTCGATGAGGTGAACGACTGGGGCATCGCCGCCCTGGAGAAAGCTATCGAAGGCGTCACCTGCGAGACCGGCGTGCATATCTGCTACGGCTACGGCATCAAGGCCAATACCGATTGGAAGAAGACGCTCGGGTCGGAGTGGCGCCAGTACGAAGAGATCTTCCCCAAGCTGCAGGCGTCGAACATCGACATCGTTTCGCTAGAGTGCCAGAACTCTCACGTGCCGATGGAGCTGATCGAGCTGATTCGCGGCAAGAAGGTGATGGTTGGGGCCATCGACGTGGCCACCCACGCCATCGAGACGCCGGAAGAGGTCGCCGACACGCTGCGCAAGGCGCTGCAGTTCGTCGATGCCGACAAGCTCTACCCCTGCACCAACTGCGGTATGACGCCCCTGCCCCGTGAAGTCGCCCAGGGTAAGCTGCAGGCGCTGAGCGCTGGCGCGGCAATCGTACGGCAGGAGATTTCTCGATAGTCGGCTTGGCCATCAGGCGGGTGATGACCCCCATGCATTGGGACACAGAGAGTGATACAGGCGGACTAGAGCTTCCGCCTGGGTATCCTCGTTCCAGCGCTCCCCCGAAAGCTTTCGATCGACGTCGGCACGCCGTTCACCCGAGGGAAATAGACGTCGGAAAGCATTAAAATCTTCATCATGAACGACTTAACGGCTAGGGTGGCTGCCAGTATGGCAACGCGCCGCGACACCGCCATGACAGCCGTGGTGGTGTTGACTTCCTTTCATCATGATGGATATGACATGCGACGTATTTTTGTGCTGCCCACGTCCTGGGCGGGCTGGGGGCTTTTCATTGCCTTTGTGGCGCTAGTATTGGCCGGTATTTGGCCAGTGATTGGTTGGGTGAACCGGGCCACGCTGGTCATGGGGTTGCCGCTGCTGGTGGTGTGGAGCTATGTGATCATCCTCTCCTGCGTAGCGGTCATGCTGGTGGGCAATCGCATTGTAGAGCGAGACGACCATGAATAGTGCCTGGCCGTTAGTGATCACGCTGTTATACGTGGCCACCGCCATGTTGATCGGCCTTCGCGCACGGGCGGGGCGCTCTATGAATACGCTAGAAGAGTGGGGCGTGGCTGGGCGCAGTATGGGGCCAGTGACCCTCTACTTACTGATCGCGGCGGGCAGTGTGAGTGCTTACACCTTCATGGGCGCACCGGGCTGGGCCTACTCCAAGGGCGTGGCGGTATTTTATGTGGCGGTTTATTTGGCCTATTTAGCGCTGGTGGCGTGGTACTTCGGGCCGAAGGTATGGCAGTTCGGCGAGCAGTTTGGCCATGTGACCCAAGCAAGCGCCATTGCCGACCGTTATCAAAGCCCTGCGCTAGGGGCGCTCTCCGCGCTGGTGATGGCGGTGGGCTCGGTGGCCTACGCAGTGCTACAAACCATTGGTTCCGCTTATATCCTGTTTGTGATGAGCGGCGGGTTGATACCCGTTTGGCTAGGCGTGCTGTTGGTGCTGACTTGTATAGCCGTGTATCTCTACGCCAGCGGGCAGCGGGCGATAGGCCGCACTAACGCGTTCCAGGGTGTGCTGATGCTGGCGGTGGCCTGGGCGGTAGGCCTGTGGGCCGTACACAGCGCCACCGGCGGGCTGAGTTTTACGGGCGTATTTGAACGCATCGCCGCAGAGCACCCCGAGTTTCTGACCCTCCCCGGCGCGGGGGGCGATATGAGTTTTAGCTTCTGGACCACGTCGATCATCGTCTCGATGCTGTCGTTCATGCCCCCCGTCTGGACGCAGTGGATGAGCGCCTCCTCCGCACGTACCATTCGCCGTAGCGCAACGTGGCTGCCTACCTATTACGTGGTGATTCTGCCCATGGTGGTGGTGGGCTTTATCGGTATTTTCTCGCTGCCGGAGCTGGCGCGGGCAGATACCGTGGTGCTGGAATACGCCATGCAGCACTTGCCCGTGGTGCTGGTGGGGCTGCTGGGCGCGGGCACCCTGGCAGCCTCCATGTCTTCCAGCGAGCCATTCATTCACTCGGTTTCCCTTTCCGTGAGTAAAGACGTGCTGCAGCCGCTTTTCAAGCTCTCGGAGGGTGACACCGCCCAGTTGGCGCGGCTTTTGATTCTACCCATTATGTTCTTGCTGATTGCGCCGCTGGCGATTGCCGAGCCGGGTAGCCTAGTAATGATCCTGCTGGTTGGGCTTGGTTTTGCGTCGCAGGTGTTGCCTGCATTCATTGGTATGTTCTTTTGGCCTCGCGCCTCTAGGTTGGGCGTTATGGCGGGCATTTTGGGCGGTTTCGTAGTGACGGTAGCATTCACCACGCTATGGCGACACCCGCTCGGCATTCATGCCGGTTTTTGGGGGCTCATGGTCAATTTGCCGCTATTTGTTCTGGTGTCATTAGTGACCCCTGCTACGCGTGAAGAGGTGGTCGAGCGTTTCTTTCGCATTTCAGCCCCTCGCGGACTGACGCGTTTGGGCAGACGGGTGTCTTAATCTGTTAACGTCCATCGTCTACGCTTATCTCAGAGCGTTTTAATGCACTACTGACAAAGGCACTGCAATGAGCCACGCATTGACTGGACATAACCGCCCTCAACAGGTCATCAAGGCCATACAACAGGCGAATGCGTCGCTGAGCGCGGCGCATCGGCAGGCGAAATACGCCAAAATGGCAGCCTCTCCTTATCGTTTCTTTCGCGGTTCCAACCATCTGTATTGGCAGGATGTTTGGCACGACTGGCGCTTCGCGCTGTTCGGCGGCTGGCCCAATACCCAAACATGGCTACAAGGCGATGCCCATGCCTACAACTTTGGCGCTTACGGCCATCACGATGACCAAGTACGCTACGGCATGGATGACTTCGATGATGCGCTCATTGGGGATTATCAGTACGACGTGTGGCGGCTGGCTATCAGTCTCGTGTTGGATGCCCGTGAGAACGCTGAGTTAAGCTCCAAAGCGGTGGATAAAGCGCTCAAAAAATTGCTGGAAGGCTACATAGAGACGCTGAGTGCGTACCGTGATGAAGAGCGGCCGATTTATGCGGTAACGCTCGACAGCGCGAAAGACCCGCTCAAATCCTTTATGGGTAAAGTAGCCGATAAACAAAGCCGGGCGCGCATGCTGGAGAAGTGGACGACTCTTGACCCCGACAAAGGACGTCACTTTGCCGAGCGCCCCGGCAAGCTCGCCAACCTGCCTGCCGATGTAGCAAGCCAGCTTAGCCGCATCGTCGAGCAGGAGTATCAGCAAACGCTGCAGCACCCCATCAAGGAGAGCGACCCGCAGCACTTCCGCGTCAAAGACACCGCACGGCGTTTGGATGCAGGCACTGGGTCGTTGGGCGTCGAGCGGTACTATGTGCTGATCGAAGGCGGTGCGGATCACGAGCACGACGATGTGATCCTAGACATCAAAGAGCAGGTCACGCCAGAAGCCTATCGTCTGATGGACAAAGCGCAGCAGCAGGCGTGGCGCAAGCTGTTTCCCAATGAAGGCATTCGCCATGCCGCGGCGTTCCATGCCATTGCCGAACACCCGGATGCCTACCTTGGCTGGTTGACCATGAACGGCAAGGTGTTTTCGGTACGCGAGCGATCACCGTTCAAAAAAGACTATCCCACCCATAAGCTTTCTAGCGGTAAAGCCTACCGCAAGCTGGCACGGCAGTGGGGTGAGATTCTGGCCCGGGAACACCTGCGCGGCGCGCAGGCGCTTAACCGAGGCAAAGCCGCACCGTTTGCCAACGCGGTATGCCAGCGATTAGAAGGGCGTGAGGAGCAGTTTATTGGCGTGGTCGCAACGCTTGCTAAGGCCTATGCCGACTGTGTTACTCAAGACTACCAAGTGTTCATGGAGCATTTTCAAGCCAACGACACGGCATTATAGGTTGAGTAGTGCCGTGCCAGTGGCTTAATACGTAACGCGTTAGCTGCTACTGGCACCACCGACGATGCCACTTCTCAAGCCGCTTTCCTGACCGGAGCGGCTTTTTAAATGATGAGACACGGTGTCTTCTGGGGAGCCTGCCATTTCCCGGAACATGCCCATGGAGCCCAGCAGAGCCGAAGATTCGTAAGGCACGAAGACTCGCTCGCCGTCTTTCGCCATGGTGGGCAACACTTTGATATAGCTTTGGCCAAGCAGGTAACCTACCACCGTGCGCTTGTTCTCTTCGCTATCGCCAATAGCGCTCAGCACCAGCTTGATGGACTCCTGCTCACCCTGGGCGCGCAGAATGGCAGACTCTTTATCGCCCTGGGCATTCAAGATGGCGGATTCACGCTGGCCTTGGGCCATGGCAATGGCGGCCGATTTTTCACCCTCGGCTTCGGTCACGGTGGCGCGACGCTTCCGCTCGGCTGCCATCTGCAGGCGCATGGCCGACTCGACCTCTTCCGGCATGGCGATATCCTGCACTTCCACACGGGAGATCTTGACGCCCCACTTGGAGGCGGGCTCTTCCATCGCCGCCTGAATCTCGTTGTTGACCTCCGCGCGGGACTCGAACAGTTTATCCAACTCCATCTTACCCACCACCGAGCGGAGCGTGGTTTTCGCCAATACCTCGACGGCTTGGCTCATGTTTTCGACTTCATAGACCGCCCGCTTGGGATCGATGATCTGGTAATACAGCGCGCCGTTGATGCGCACGGTGACGTTGTCCGTGGTCACCACGGGTTGGCCGGGGAAATCCATCACTGTCTCGCGGCGGTCGATGCGGGTCTCATCGGTAGTGATGGCCGTGTACTCCTCGCCCATTTTGCGATAGCGCAGCATGGTGATGGCGCGGGGCTGTTCGATAAATGGAATGATGATATTAATGCCGCTCTCTAACACGCGGTGAAAAGAGCCGAGGCGTTCAATCACCATCACTTCCGACTGGCGAACGATCACCAAGCCTTTCGAAATGATCAAAATTCCGATGACGACGATGATTAGGCTAATTAGTAGGCCGGGGCTTATCGGTAAATCCATGTCAAGACTCCTGAGGGGTGGCACGTGAATGATCATCCGTGATGGATGACGTTACATTCACCAGCGCGGTCGTGCCTTCAAAGCGTTTGAACACGACCTGAGTGCCTTCGGGCAGCTCTGTTTGGCCACTTTCGAGCACACGTATACGGTAGAAATCGCCGTTCACTTTAATCCCAGTGGCATTGTCGTAATCTCTCAGCAGCGTGGTATAGCGGTTGCCTTTTTCTACGCCGGTACCAGTGGTGCCGTAGGCAACCCCTTTGGGAGAGAAGCGTGGCCGAATCACCATTACGCCTAATGGCACCAGCACTCCCGCAAAGATGCCCATGCTGAGCAACTGCCAGGGCAGCGATAGCCCCAAAGCCGTGACGGCGGCGGTGAGCGCCGCAGCGATGCCGAGCGCCAACAGCACCATCGCGCCAGAGGTCAGTTCGGCTAGGCTCAACAGTAGGGCGAGCACTAGCCAGCTATAGGCAGGGTTCCAATCCATATACGCTCCTGATGCCAATACACATTTTATAGGACAACGTACCACTGCTTTGGCAGTGACATAAGCATGGTTGTGATATTCATAGTAAATAGTTAGACCAATTCAATTGGGTGTTATCCTCCGCACCTGATTTAGCGATCCCCCCATAGCTTTATAGACATGGCATGGGTAGATGGGGACGAGTGAAAAGGAAGTAATGAAAAGAAAGTAATGAAAAGGAGAGCCGCGTGTCGGGTGTGATTTATGGGTTGGATATGGCGGGTGTGATCGTGTTTGCCCTGTCGGGCGTGATTTTGGCCTGCCGTTCGCGGATGGACCCGTTTGGCATGCTGGTGCTGGCGGCGGTGACCGGGATCGGCGGCGGCACCTTGAGGGATCTGGTGCTGGGTGTCCGGCCGGTGTTCTGGGTCACCGACCCCACGTATCTGTGGGTCATCCTCGCCACGGTGGGCGTGTCGTTGGTGGGATTTCACTATATCCATCGTCTGTCTCGGGGTTTTTTACCCATCGCGGATGCCTTCGGCCTGGCACTGTTTACCGTGATCGGTACCCACAAGGCGCTGCTGCTGGGCACGTCGGGGGTGGTAGCGGTACTCATGGGCATGATGACCGGTGTGGCGGGAGGCATGATTCGTGATGTGCTGGCCCAGCGGGTGCCCATGGTGCTGCGCGAAGAGATTTACGCCACCGCTGCCATGGCGGGCGGGATTGTCTATGTCGCGCTGCAGGCGCTCGATGCGCCACTGACTATCGCCATTGCCGCCTCGCTCAGTGTGACACTGGGGCTGCGCTTAGCGGCAATTCATTGGCACTTGGCTTTGCCGGTGTTTGCCTGGGTCACGCTGCCGCCTAAACACCAAGACGCCAACGCGCCGCTGTCGACACCGCAAAAGGCCAAAGAGCGTGTACGGATGATTCGTCGGGAGCGCACGCGCCGCTAAGGCCTTGAAAAACGCTGGGCTTCTCGCCAGCGGTCAAACCAGCGCTTGGGTTGGAGCACGCGCAGGGCCGGTTCGCTGTCGTTCAGCTCCACGCCGAGGCCCACGGCACCAAGCCGCGCGTAAAGCGCGCCGTTGGCTTGGCCGTCGGCTAGGGTCATATCGGAAAGCAGTAGCAGCGGCCCGCCTGTGAGTGTGAGGTCATGCAGGCGTATTTGCTCGCCGCTCACTGTGAGTAGGGCGTGCCCGTTGATGTTATGCACGTTTAAAAGCCTGCCCAGCCAGTTGCTCTCCCGGGCACGGGCGAGAAATAGCCGTGCCAGTAGCCCAGTATCGCGCATGCCTAACTGTAGCTGGCTGGTGAGATGTATCGGGTCGCCCCAGTTGAGTTGGGCTTCTTCCATGGTGAGCTGCACCCACCAGCCTGCGTCCTGAGTGCCGTCGTCGCTTCGGCGAAAAACGTTTTCCAGGCGCAGGTAGGAGTCATTGGCGACAAAGCGGCGCGTCTCGATATCGCCCTCGGTGAGCTGTAGGTGCAGCGTTACATCGCCCCTCAGGCGCTGCTCCAGTAGCGCCATCTCGGTTTCAAAAGCGCGCAGCGTGATATCACCTTGGGCGCGCCGCCCCTCTAGCAGCCATTCGCTGGTTAGGCTGGCACTGCCGGAGAGTAGCTCAACCCCTGCATCTTCTGCTAAATAGCGGTTGTAGCGGGCAATGTCCGGCACCTCGGTAATTGGCAGCGCAACTCGGGTGGTGAAGTGTTCGGGAGCGGGTGAGTCCAGCACGTCACTAAAGCGGTCGGTTTGGGTGGTGAGCGCAAAGTGGCGGCCTTCCAGATGCGGGCGGTCATCATCTTGTCGCCGTAGGGCAAACTGTGGAATGCCTAGCGAAAGCTGTGCCTGCTCGGGGCTATCTAACTGGGCGGTCAGCTCGCCGCGCCCGGTGGCCAAGTAGTCGAGAAACGTCACTTCCAACTGGTTAGCATTGACCCGCAGCCGCGTAGGGGCTTGCAGCGTGTCGTCTATAAACGCGCCTTGCAAAAAAAGCTGACCGTTGCCGGAAAGAGATACGCCGTGGGCATCCGGTAAAAACGTGTTGAGAAACCCCAGCCGCTGCACGCTGCCCTCCAGTGTGAACTGCCCGCTTGGGGTGGCGTTTTGGCGCTGAAAGCGACCGTCGCGCAGCACCAGCGTGCTCTCCAGCGCTTCGCCGGGACGTTGCGGGTCGGCCACCTGCCAGCTTAACCGCGAGCCGCTGATGTCCATCTCCGTGCCATCCAGCGCCGCTTGGCGAATCGCCAGTGTGAGCTGCGTATTGCTCACCAAGGTGCCGCGCTGCCCGCTACGTTGCCAGCCGGTGGTCAGCGCGTTGCCGGCTAGATGAAGCTCTCCGCTTAGTTGCTCGGTCGTGAGGATTAGCTGCCCATGGCTGGTGGCCGTGCCACTGTTTAACGTAAGCGGAGAAGGGCTGGGCAACACCGACGCAAGGTAGGGTTGTAGCGTTTGGATATTGGGCAGCGTGGCGTCTTCCCAGCTCAGTTGCGCCGTGGCACTTTGTTGGGCCTGCTCGGGGTCGAGGGGGCTTTGTGCCGCTAGTGTTAGCGCTGCGTTTGCCAGCAAGGTGCGCTCCTGATGGCGCAGCGTGGCGTCCGTGAAGGCCAGTTTTGCCGTTATCTGTTCCTTAGTAGAGAGCGCCGCGTCGAGGGTACCGCTGCCTTGCGCGGTGAGTTCGAGCAGCTCTGCGCCTAGCGTGGGGGCTTGAACGGTTAGCGATGCTTCGTAAGGGCGTGCATCCTGGAGCGTCGCGCTGGCGGTGATGCTCCCCTGGCCGGAAAGCCGAACCCCTTGGCCATCGAAAGCCGTTGCGAGATAGCGGTCGAGCATGTCGAGTCGTGTCACTTCGCCCGATAGCTCAAATGACGCACGGGTGGGCAAGTCGAGCTGATCCAGGCGCTGATTGGGAATGTGGGTAGCGAGGGCGAGCTGGGTATTCGTCGCGTAGGGATGCGTATCGGCTAGCGTGACGTTTTCCAACTGGGTCGTGAAGCGCAGTTGACCCTCTTCCACGGCGAGTCTGACGCGCCCCTGGCCCGTGGCGGTATGCGGCGGCGGTGTGTCATCCGCTACCAGCCAGCGGCGCGTGTTATCGGTACTTCTCAAGCGCTGCTCATCCATCGAGAGGGCCAGCTCGGGGGCTGCTAACGTCAGTTCGCTGTCCGGCTGCAGTTGGCCCTCGGCGAGCGCAAGCTCGCCTTCCAACACGCCGCTGCCTGCCAAGCTTAGCCAGGGCAGTGCCTCTAAGTAAGGCATGAACACATCCCAAGCGTCGGCTTGAGCCGTGATGGCAAGCTGGGCGGTGAGGGCGTCGAGCAGCGCCTCCGTCAGCGCATCGTTACTTTGCTGGGTGGACAGTGAGTCCAGTGACGCCGTACTGCGTAGCTGAATGTCCTGCACCAGCGTGGTTTGATCGCTCAAGCGGACGAGGCGGCCCTGGGTAATATCCAAGCCTACATAAGGCACGCTGAGGGTCTCTTGGCTGAACTGGGTATCCTCGACCTTCAGCTGGCCCTCTGCTTCCAGGGCAATGTCCCCGATGGTAAAGCGGCGAATGCCGTTCGCTTCCAGTGCTTGAATATGTAGCTCTCCGCGCAGCAGGGCAAGCAGCGATAGCGACAGGGTGGCTTGGCTGGCCTCGACGGTAATCGGTAGCGCCTCGTCTTCTCGGGCTAGGTAGAGGTTGTCGACTTCCCAACGGCCAGGGTGAAGGCTCTGGGCGTTCGTCCAGCGTACCTCGACCCCTTCGATGGTGGAGAGTCGTTGCGGTAGCCATTGGCTGTTAAGCAGCCAGTGGCTGCCTACTAGCCAGATCAGCACGAGGGCTAGCGCGCCAAACAGCAGGACGATCAGTGGGCGAAAACGACGTGGTGCAGCGGGCGTGTCACGGGACATACGGGCTTCCTAGCAGATGACTCCTGTTGGCGCGTGTTTTATGGCATTATGCGCGACGTGGGGCAGTTATGGGTTTTCGATTTCAACGCTAGGCAGGCAGCAAAGCCATGTTCAAGGATTTTTACGCGCAGCGCGGAGAGTATGTGGTGATCTCCGCGGAGCAGGCCAGCCGCTTCGCTAAAAGCGTGGCTGGCGACTACAACCCGATTCACAACCCGGATGCGCGGCGTTTCTGCGTGCCCGGCGACCTGCTGTTTACGCTGGTGCTGGTGAAGTTTGGGCTGTCGCGACAAATGGAATTTCGCTTCACCAATATGGTGGGTGCCGACACACCGATCAAGTTTAGTGAAACCGTTGACGGGGATATTCACGTTTGTGACGACAGCGGTAAATGCTATTTACAGGTCGTCCGCAGCGGCGATATGACGCGTGATGAGGCGGTGGTCGAAGGCTTTGCCCGCTGCTACGTCGCCTTCTCGGGTAAGAATTTTCCCCACTATCTCAAGCCGCTCATGGAGCAGCATGGGGTGATGTTCAATCCCAAGCGTCCGTTAGTGATCTACGACAGCATGGGGTTCTGCCTGGATCGCTTGGATGGCTTTTCGCCTCATTTGGCGCTTACACAATCCTCGTTGGACGTACAGGGAAAGCGTGCCGACGCGCTGCTGGAGTTTTCCATCGAATCGGCTGGTGAAGCGGTCGGTGTGGGCTCAAAGAAGCTCGTGGTGAGCGGTCTGTGCGACTACGATGCTACCGAAATGGCGGCCATCGTCGACGAGTTTTACCGCTTGAAAGCGGCCTACGAAGCCGCCTAGGGCAGTGGATGCCTACCCGTCATTGCGACGCTGCGTTAGCGCAATGGCGGGTGCCATTAACGCTACCGCTCAGGTATTCTCAAAGCCGACTAAGTAAAAAAATACCCAAAGCGCCGACCGGCACTTTGGCTGGACAATGAGGCTTTGCATGAACCGAATGAAAACGCTGACGCTTGCCTGTGCCGCAGTGACCCTGGCCGTTACCTCTATCAGCGCCCAGGCACGTGATTTTCGTCTAGGGCTGATTACGCCCGCCCAGCACTTGTGGTCTACCGAAGCCGAAGCGTTTGCCCAAACGCTGAGCGAGCGCTCAGGCGGTGAGCATAGCGTTAGCGTGTTTCCAGCTCAGCAGCTAGGTAACGAAGCGCAGATGGTGCAGCAACTGCAAACCGGCGCGCTGGACATGGCGTTTCTGACCATTGCTGAAATCTCCAACCGCATTCCTGATTTCGGCGCGCTCTACGCCCCTTATTTGGTGGATGACGTGAACCATGCCGCGCGTCTGCTGCGTTCCGATGCCGCCGGAGAGTTGCTGGATCTGATGCCGGAAGGTGTTGGCTTGGTCGGTGTGGGTTACGGCATGGTGGGCATGCGCCAAGTGTTGAGCCGCAGTCCTATCGAAAGCGCTGACGATCTGCAAGGCCAGCGGCTACGTATCACGCCCTTCGAGCCCATTCGCGATTTCTATACGGCTACCGGTGCAGCACCGGCCCCCATGCCGCTACTGGAAGTTTACGATGCGCTGGCCAATGGCCAAGTCGACGCCATCGATATGGACTTCGACTCGATTTTGATTCTGAAATTCTACGAGCAGGCGAACAACCTGCTGATCTCCAATCATATGATGTTCCCCATGGTGGGGGTGGTGTCTGGGCGCGTTTGGCGCGAGCTCTCTGAAGAGGATCGCGAGCTGATCGATACCGCCATGGCCGAACATCTGGAGAACGTGCTGACGGGGTTCGAAGAGATGGACGCCGCTCAGGAAGAGGAGATTCGCGGGTTGGACATCAATATCGTCGAAGCCGACGCTGAGTTTTTCTCTGAGGCGATTGCCGAGTGGGAGCGTATCTGGGCACCCAAAGCGCCCATGCTGGAAACCCTGCGTGCGGAAGCGGATCGCTTGCGCGACGAGTAGTGTCAATAAAGGCTAATAATCATCATGCTGCAACGCCTGTCCAACGGGCTTGCCCGTTGTGAAGAGATCACCGCCGCTGCCTTGGCAGCGGCGGTGACGTGTTTGATCCTCACGAATATCGCCTTTCGCGCGCTGGGCAGCCCACTTTACTGGGTCAGTGAACTGGCGATCTACGCCATGATCTGGATGACCTTCTTGATTGCTGGGGCGGTGCTGAAACGTCGCCACGGCATCGCGGTGACACTCGTGAGCGACCTGCTGCCGTCTGCAGGAAGAAAGTGGGTCATCGTCGCGGTAGATACGATGGTGCTGCTGTTTGCCCTGATGCTGGTGTGGCTCTGCTGGCGGTGGTATCAGCCGCTGACGCTGGCTCAAACCGGCTTCGATATACGGGCGTTCCAGGGCCAGACGTTCAATTTCATCTATGCGGAAAATACCTCCACCCTGGGCATTAAAAAATTTTGGGCATGGCTGATCGTGCCTTGGTTTGCAATCTCGCTGAGCCTGCACGGCGTGTCGAATCTAGTGCAATCGCTAACGGCCATGAGGGGACGTGTATGACGGTCGTGGTGTTTCTGCTGCTGCTTCTGGGCGCCGTGCCCATTGCGTTGGTACTGGCGCTCACGGCGATGTGGTATATCCAAGCCTCCGGCAATACGGTGCTATTCGACTCCTACCCGCAGCAGCTGTTTAGCGCCATCGAAAGCTATGGGCTGTTGGCGATTCCGTTGTTCATGCTGGCCGGGGAGTTGATGAACGAGGGCGGGTTGACCAAGCGATTGATTGCTCTGGCGCGCATTTTGGTGGGAGGCTTTCGCGGCGGCTTGGCCTATATCAACTTGGTGGCCAACATGATGATGGCGGCGATCATTGGTTCGGCGGCGTCACAAATCGCCATCATGTCTCGCGCCATGGTGCCTGCAATGGAGCAGGAAGGTTACGATACCCCCTACAGCGCGGCGATCACCGCCGCAGGGGGCCTGCTATCGCCGATCATCCCGCCCTCCATGCTGTTCGTGCTATTTGGGGTCATGGCTCAGGTGCCCATTGCAGAGATGTTTATTGCAGGGCTGTTACCAGGGCTTTTGTTGGGCGCAAGTTTTTTTGTGGTCATCGCTTTGGTGGGGCTGGTGCAGCAGTACCCGAAAGGGCAGTGGCCGAGCCGTCAACAAGCGCTGCATGATGCGTTATGGGGGTTGCCCGCACTGCTGATTCCCGTGATTATCATCGGCGGCATTTTGTTGGGTATCGCCACGCCCACGGAATCGGCGGCACTGGCCTCGCTGGCGGCGCTGCTGATGGGGCGCTTCGTGTATGGTGATCTGCGTTTGACGCAGCTTCCCATGGTACTCACACGCACGGCGATCAATGCCGGTCTTGTCATCATGCTGATTGCCGCAGCGGGTGTGTTTGGCTGGGTAGTGATCTACGAGCAACTGCCGCAAATGGCCGCTGAATGGATTGCTGCGTTGACCAGTAGTCCGTTTCTTTTTTTGCTGTTGGTGATTGGGGCGCTGCTGCTAGTGGGAATGGTGATCGATGGGATTGCCGCGCTGATTTTGGTAGTGCCCATTTTGATGCCTATCGCCCAGAGCCAGTTTGCGATTAGCCCTTATCAGTTTGGCGTGGTGGTCTGCTTAACCTTGGTAATGGGCTTGCTGACGCCCCCGGTGGGAGCTGGGCTGTTCATTGCCTCTTCCATGACCGGCGCACCGCCGCTAAAAATCTTCCGAGCGTTGCTGCCCTTTTTACTGGCCACCCTGGTCACGCTGGTCCTGCTGGCGTGGTTGCCATGGTTGACTAACGGATTGATTCAACGGTGATCGTCTCGCACGCGCGGTTTAGGCCGCGCTGTTGTCCGTGAGGGGCATTACGTCTACCTCCACCTCGAGCTGGTGGTCGCCGCCGCCATTCATCACGCCTTTGAGTGGTGCCACGTCCGCATAATCTCGCCCCCAAGCCAGCACTGGGTGCTGTTCACCGGCTACCGTACCGTTGGTTGGATCCAGCGCTAGCCACCCCCAGTCCGGAATCCACGCGGCTAGCCACGCGTGGGAGGCATCGGCGCCAATGAGTCGTGGTTGGCCAGGTGGCGGCTGAGTCTCCAAGTAGCCGCTTACATAGCGTGCCGCCAAGCCCACCGAGCGCAGTGCGCCAATGGCGAGGTGGGCAAAATCTTGGCAGACCCCCCGTCGGTTAGCCAGCACCTCACTCAATGGTGTGGCCAACGTGGTAAAGCTGGGGTCGTACTCGAAGGTGTCGTAAATCGACTGATTGAGCGCTAGCGCGGCATCGACCAGCGGTCGGCCGGGAGTGAAACAGCTGCGCGCAAAGGCCGCCAGCTCATCGTTACGACGAATGAACGGCGAGTCGAGCCGGTAGAGCTGCATATCGAAGCGGCTGTCGTTGCGCAACTGCTCGGCCACACGCTCCCACGCCGGAGAGCTGCTCGGCAATGGCCCGAGCGGCTGAGTGTTGAGCGGCGTCACGACGGTCACATCCAGCGTTTGGTGCACGTCTTCCAGTGCGAAGTAGAGCACTCGATTGCCAAACACATCGCGGCGCTCGGCCTGCACCTGAGGCATTGGGCTGATCGTCAGTTCCGAGGCACCACACTGCTGATGCTGGGTTTTACGTGGCAGTACCCGGGCCTCGCTATGACAGAGCGTCACCGGTGCGCTGTAGTGGTAGCGTGTGGTGTGCCGCAAGGTGTAGTTCATTCGTCGGGCTCCATGCTGACAAGTTGGCGCGGCTGTTCCACGTGGCTGAAGTGGCTGTGGCTAATGGCATCGGAGAGCGCATTGAGCGGCGCAATCAGCTCGTCCAACAGTTGCTCCAGCGCGGCCTGCGCATCTGGAGTATCGGCCAAGTGGCTAATTCGGTCGATGTCGGCGAGATGCAGAGCGGCGTTGGCTTGAATGAGCAAACGTCGCTCGGCATTTCGGTAGGGCGACGAGCTGCCGGGCAGCCGATCCATCTGCCGTTCCAGACGTTTGAGCATGTAGCCCACCGAGCGCGGGTTGGTTTCGTCGAAGAGCAGCAGGTCAAGAATCGCTTCGGGGTGCAGCTCGCTTCGGTAGCGTCGCCGGTAGGCCGTAAAGTTATCGGTGGTGGCGAGCACCACCTCCCATAGCGCCAGCCCCGGTGAGTGGGGAGCGTTGAGAGTGAGTTTGAGCAGCGACAGCAGGCCTAACACGCGATCCAGGAAGCGGCCAATGTCCATGAAACGCCAGCCGTAATGGTGGGGCATGGTTTCGTTGCACAAGCCAAAAAAGGCGGCAATTTGCGCCGACAGCCCTTCGCAGGCACGCCGCGCCGCGCTGGCACCCAGGCTCGGGTTGAACGTGTCTACCCGCTGTCGCAGTTGGTGTACCACTCGCCAGGAGTCATCTCCCAGATGTTCGCGCACGCTGCGAGCGTTACGCAGCATTTGGGCGAACAGTGGCTGCAAGGCTTGGGCGTCGCGCTCATCGAACTGGGTCAGCAGCGCCGTGCGCTTTTGCGCAAAGCCCACCAGGGGCGGCTTGGTGCTTTCCCCTTCATGGTCGAGCGTGGTGATATCGAGGGCTAGCAGCAGCTCATCTAGCAGTTGATCCGCGATCTCGTCCTGGTCGTACTCCATCAAACGCAGCAGCGCTTCGCGCAGCAAGCGGGCGCGGGCATCCAGCCGTTCGCCGTAGCGTCCCAGCCAAAAAAGACTTTCGGCCACCCGACTGGGCAAGTCGGTGCCATCGCGGGTGGCGACCACTGGGCCACGCGCTTGGCGTAGCTGGCTGACATGGGGTTGGGGCGTATTCGCGGTGACCCAGACATCTTTGACGATCGGGCTGCTCAACGATGGTGAGCCCGGGGAACCAACCCACGCCAGGCCGCCGGGCATGACATGATAGTCACTAGGCTGCGGACACTGGGTCGCGATGCTGCCAGGCATTCGTGTAACGAAGCAGCGCAAGTTCAGCGTTGCGGGGGATAACCGCTGCATGTTGGCATCGAACACTGGGGCCGATGCTGGTTGGGTACTGGCATCGGCACTAGGCAGTAGCAATTCCTCACCGAGTAGATGCTGGCATAAGGCAGGGAGATAGTCGGCCAGCTCGGCCATTTCCAACACGCCAACGCCGACTGCATTCGACATGGCCACGCCGCTGGCGCGGGTGGCTTGTAGCAATCCAGGCACGCCGAGTTGAGAGTCGCCGCGTAGTTCGAGCGGATCGCAGTAAGCGTCGTCGCAGTGGCGCAGCACCACATCCACAGGTTGCAGGCCTCCTAAGGTACGCAGCCATAGCTGGCTATCGCGTACCACCATGTCCTGGCCTTCGGCGAGATCGATATTGAGATAGTTCGCCAAATAGGCGTGCTCGAAGTAGCGTGGGCTGCCTGGGCCGGGGGTGAGCAGCACGATCGTGGGATTGTCACGGTGCTGGTAGGCCAGCGCGGTCAACGTACGGTGATATTTGTCCAAAAAGCCCGCCAGCCGCTTGAGCGGGGCGTTTCGATACATTTCCGGCAGCGCGCGGGCCATGAGTATGCGGTTCTCCAGCGCGAAGCCAGTGCCAGACGGCGCCTGCAGGCGATCGCCCATCACCCGCCAACGCCCATCGGTATCTTGAATGACATCGATACCGTGAAAGCTGATCGACGGACGGTCGCTGGGTTGCGAGCCATGGCAAGGCAGTAAAAAGTGGGGCGAAGCGAGAATGGACTGCGTAGGAAGAAGCCCTGCATCGAACAGTGTGCGCGGGCCATAAATATCGTCGTAGAGCGCATTGAACAGGCGCGTGCGCTGGGTCAAGCCGACCTCTAGTGCTTGCCACTGCACCTGATCGATCACCCAGGGAAGCGGATCGAGCCGCCAAGAGCGGCCCTGAGTGTCTTCGTGCATGTTAAAGATCACGCCGTTCTCTGCCAGCAGGCGCTGAATCTCTTCATGCTGCTGATAGCGGCCATCCGCGCCGAGTGCTTCCAAGGCACAGAGCAGGCTCTGCCAGCCGGGGCGCAACTGCCCCTGCCGGTCGAGCATCGCATCAAACGTGCCGGGCTGTCCCTTGCCTAGCTGATTCGTGTAGTCCTCAACCAGCCCGGCAGCGCCGAGCCCGAGCAGTGAGGGAGAGACAGGGGCGGTCATGATCCTGATTGTCCTAAGCGAGTAGGGGGCGGATTATCCTGTAGCTAGCGCAGATAAGGAAGCACTCTTCATCCATCAGCGTGGGCTCCAGCGCAAATCGAGCGTGCAAGGCAGCTCCTGGCTCGCCCTTTCCGGTACGGGGGCCTGAAAGCCATGGCGGTGGCCACTGTCGCTGAAGCGTCCCAAACGGCGGGCTTCGGCTTCGAACGCATTGACAGGGAAGGTCTCGAAGCTACGTCCTGTGGGATGTACCACATAGTAAGTGCAGCCGGCTACTGAACGTTGGTTCCAGGTGTCGATGACATCGAACACTAGTGGTGCGTGAATGGGGATTTTCGGGTGCAGCGCCGAGGGTGGCTGCCAGGCGCGATAACGAACGCCGGCCACGGCTTCGCCATTACGCCCGGTGGCGGTAAGTGGCACGGGGCGGCCGTTACAGGTGACGACGTAACGATCACCGCTCATGCCGCTGACTTTGACTTCCAAGCGCTCTACCGAGGAGTCGACGTAGCGCGCGGTGCCGCCTGCAGTCGCTTCTTCGCCGAGGACGTGCCAGGGCTCGATGGCTTGGCGAAGCTCGATCGAGAGCATCGGCGTATGCAAACGGCCGTGCACCGGGAATCGGAACTCCAAGAACGGCGCAAACCAGTCAAGCTCGAAGTCGAATCCGTGATGACGCAGGTCGCTGAGCACGTCGTTCAGGTCTTCCCACAAATAGTGGGGCAGCATCCAGCGGTCTTGCAGCGCGCTTCCCCAGCGCACCGGCTTGCCACGGTAGGGCGTTTTCCAACAGCGGGCGACCAGCGCGCGAATCAGCAGCATCTGCATCAAGCCCATTCGCGCGTGGGGAGGCATTTCGAAGCCGCGCAGCTCCAATAGACCCAGGCGTCCGCTGTCGCTGTCCGGCGAGTAGAGTTTATCGATACAGAACTCGGCACGGTGGGTATTACCGGTCAAGTCGGTCAGCAAGTGACGCAGCAGACGGTCGACCAGCCAGGGTTGCACTACTTCGCCTTCGGGCATTTGCTGCAGAGCGATTTCCAGCTCGTAGAGCGCTTCGTGGCGCGCTTCATCGACGCGTGGTGCCTGGCTGGTAGGGCCAATGAACAGTCCCGAGAAAAGATACGACAGGCTGGGATGATGCTGCCAGTAGGTGACCAGACTGGCCAACAGGTCGGGGCGACGCAAGAACGGCGAATCGTCCGGCGTGATCCCGCCCAAAGTGACGTGGTTGCCGCCGCCGGTACCGGTATGGCGACCGTCCAGCATGAACTTTTCGGTGCCTAACCGCGCTTGGCGTGCTTCATCGTAGAGACGTTCGGTTTGTGCCACCAGAGTTTGCCAACTGGCGGCAGGCATGATGTTGACTTCGATGACGCCTGGGTCGGGAGTGATCTGGAAACTTTCCAGCCGCGGATCGCGCGGCGGCGCGTAGCCTTCGATCATGACCGGGCAGGCAAGTTCGCGGGCGCACGCTTCGATACTGCTGAGCAGGTCGAGGTAGTGCTCGAGCTGAGTCAGCGGCGGCAAAAAAATATGCAGCCTGCCTTCACGGGGTTCGACGCACAGACTCGTGTGGATGATCTTGTGCTCCCGATCCTCCTCGGCGCTAGGTTGCTGCTGTACCGATTCGCCTTCCGGGTGGCTATGGCTTGGATGGGTGCTTTGGCCCAGGCGCTCAGCACTGGTGAAGCGGTGCTGTTCGGCGTTACGACGCGCCACCTCTCCGTGAATGTCGCCCAGCGCCGGGCGAGGAGCAAACAGCGACTGCGGTTGGGGCTGGTCTTCCGGGTCGGCCCAGGGCAGGGCAGAGAGCGGCAGGCGTAACCCCATGGGCGAGTCCCCGGGTACCAGGAAAAGGTGGTCGCGTTTCAGCGGCCAGCGTCCGCTCTCCCAACGGTGTGACTGGGCAATCGAGTGGCGCAGTGGCAGCGCATAGCCAACGACCGCGCTCAGATCCTGCTCCAGCAGGCGGGCAAGGCGTCGGCGTTCGGCGTCATCTTTCAAATCGGTTTTGCGTGGGTCTACGTTGACCGGCAGCGTTTGCTCTTTCCACAAATAGTAGTAAGCATCCTCATAGGCAGGAATCCAGCAGCGATGAGCCACACCCAGACGTTCGCTCAGCGCTTGAGTAAAGCGCTGAGCCATGGTGTCGTCGGCCACCACGTCGGGGGCACCTTCCATGCAGGCCAGCCAGCTTGGGTCGCGCCATAGCGGCACCCCATCTTTACGCCAGTAGCAGGCCAGCGCCCAGCGGGGCAGCGGCTCGCCAGGATACCACTTGCCCTGCTGCTGCTGAATCACGCTGCCAGGGGCGTAGGCGGCCTGCAGGCGCGACAATAGCGCTTCGGCGCGTTCACGTTTGTGCTCCCCCAAGGCTTCGGTGTTCCACTGAGGGCTCTCCATGTCGTCGATGGAAACGAACGTCGGTTCGCCGCCCATGGTCAGTCGAACGTCTTGCTGGTTGAGCGCTTGGTCAACCTCGTCGCCCAGCGTCAGAATGCGTTGCCACTGCTGCTCGCTATAGGGTTTGGTGACGCGCGGGTCTTCATGAATGCGCTCGACGCGCATCTCGACGTCGAACTCCACCTCGCACTTATCGGAAAAGCCAGTGATGGCGGCGGCGCTGCCGGTCGTAGGCGTAGCGGCGAGTGGAATATGACCTTCGCCTGCAAACAGGCCAGAGGTGGGGTCCAGTCCTACCCAGCCAGCGCCGGGCAGAAAGACTTCGGTCCAGGCGTGGAGGTCGGTAAAGTCCACGGCGGTGCCGCTAGGACCATCCAGCGCTTTCACATCCGGTGTCAGTTGAATCAAATAACCCGACACGAAGCGTGCCGCCAAGCCTAGATGACGCAGTATTTGTACCAATAGCCAAGCGCTGTCGCGGCAGGAGCCGCTCGCCAGAGTCAGCGTCTCTTCACAGCTTTGTACCCCAGGCTCCATACGCACCAAATAACTGATGTCCTTTTGCAGGCGCTGATTGAGGGCGACGAGGAAATCGACGCTGGTGGTCGGTTCGAGAGAGACGTCTTTCAACCAGTCCAGGAGTCGCGGTCCCGCTTCGGTTACCTCTAGGTAGGGGCCAAGCTCTTTGCTGAGTTCGTCGGGATAGGTGAACGGAATCTTTTGGGCGACGTCATCCAAAAAGAAATCGAACGGGTTGATCACCGTCATGGGGGCCACGAGTTCGACGGCAATGGTGAGCTCTTTACGTGGCTCGGGGAACACCACGCGGGCATTGAAGTTGCCGAACGGATCCTGCTGCCAATTCAAGAAATGGTCGTCGCCTGAAATATTCAGTGAATAGGCGTCGATATGGGTACGGCAGTGGGGGGCCGGACGCAGACGAATCACATGGGGCGAGAGCTTGACGGGGCGGTCGAAGCGATAGGTCGTGCGGTGATGCAAGGCAACGCGAATGGTCATGAGCCACCCTCAAAGAAAGCCAAAAGTCACCGTGCGTATTCCGCATAGCGCGTCGGTGAAGAAAATAAGTACCAAGAAGTATCGTTGGAGTTGAACTATTTTGCAGCTGCAATATGAGTAATGGCGTTTAAAGAGTGTGGAAAATTGTCATCGCACCATAATCGATAACTGGTATGCACTATTTTGGTGCTCTAATAACGATTAAGTACTAAAAGATGAGTGTTAATTTCTTTCATGTATAAAAGTTGTGCCAACCGAGCCTTACAAAGAGAAGAGTAAACGCTAAGCGCCTATTGAGCGTTGAAATAGCGGGGAATATGGCGCGAGTTTTGCGTGTTTATATGGTCAAGTTGCTACGTACATTGCACGCGGCAGGCCTACACTACTGAATTAAGGAAGTTGCCGCTTCCACCCTAGCGCCAGGAGAGCGCCCATGAGCCAAGTAGATTGGAATAACTATGCGTGCCGTGACTTTTACGACGAGCTGTTGGCGGCGCCAGGCAAGCCTCGTGCTTCTGCGGACGAGTTATGTCACATGTTGGCGCGCTTTAGTGCGGAAGAGCTAGCTGAACGTAAAACTGCGGCAGAAATTGCCATTCGAACGATGGGCATCACGTTTACCGTTTATTCAGAAGGGGCGATGATCGACCGCGCCTGGCCTTTCGATATCGTTCCCCGCATCATTCCGGCCAATGAGTGGCGAAAAACCGAGGCGGGTTTAAAGCAGCGCGTACAAGCGCTGAACTTGTTTATCGATGATCTCTATCACGAGCAAAAAGTCGTCAAAGATAAAGTGTTGCCCGCCGAAGTATTGGCTCAGTCGGCCAATTTTCGACCTCAGTGTGTGGGCATCAATCCGCCCCACGGCGTGTGGGCCCATATTTGCGGATCTGACTTGGTGCGCGGCGGCGATGGCACGCTTTACGTGTTGGAAGACAACTTGCGTATCCCGTCGGGCGTTTCGTACATGCTGGAAAACCGCAACGTCACCAAGCGCGTGTTACCGGAGCTTTTCGCCTCGGGCAAGATCTTGCCAGTGGACGACTATGTCGCGCAGCTGTACGACATGCTGGCGGCCATGTCGCCCCGTCCGGGCGACGACCCGCAGGTAGTGGTGCTGACGCCTGGCATCTATAACTCTGCCTATTTCGAACACGCCTACCTGGCGCAGCAAATGGGGGTCGAGCTGGTGCAGGGCAGCGATATGCTGGTCGATGACGACGATGTGGTCTACATGCGCACGGTAGAGGGCTTGCGCCGTGTCGATGTGATCTACCGCCGCGTAGACGATGAGTTTCTCGACCCCGAGGCGTTCAATCCGCACTCCATGCTGGGCGTGCCGGGATTGATGCGCGCTTGGCGGGCGGGCAACGTCGCGCTGGCCAACGCGCCCGGGGCGGGCGTCGCCGACGACAAAGTCGTTTACGCCTTCGTCCCTGAGCTGATTCGTTACTACCTGGATCAAGAGCCACTGCTGCCGAACGTGCCGAGTTATCTCTGTATGTTCGACGAGGACCGCCAGTACGTGCTCGATCATTTGGACGAGCTGGTGGTAAAACCCGCCAACGAATCCGGTGGTTACGGCATGCTGATCGGACCGCGCTCCACCAAAGAAACGCGGGACGAGTTTGCGCGCTTGATCAATGAAAATCCGCGTAACTATATGGCCCAACCGACACTGGCGCTTTCCACTACGCCAACGCTGGCCAACGGTTTGCCTCAGCCCCGCCATGTCGACCTTCGCCCGTTCATCCTCTCGGGACCGGAAACCCATGTAACCACAGGCGGTTTGACCCGCGTGGCGCTGGTCGAAGGGTCGCTGGTGGTCAATTCGTCCCAAGGGGGCGGGAGTAAAGACACCTGGATCGTCGAAACCGACGAGAACGCGGCGGGTGCCGCTGAGCAGAAAGGAGCCTAGCGCCATGCTGTCACGCGTTGCTGAAAACCTCTATTGGATGGCTCGCTACATCGAGCGTGCCGAAGACACCGCACGGTTATTGAGCGTCAATACGCACCTGATGCTGGATTTGCCACGCCATTTACCGCTGGGCTGGGCGCCGCTGATCGAAATGACCGGGACGCTGGATGCCTTCAACGCACGGCATACCAGTTTCGATGAGCGAAGTGTGATGCACTTTTTGTGCGCCGATGCCGAAAACGGCAGCTCGATTCTCTCGGCGCTCGCTAGCGCCAGAGAAAACCTGCGCACCACGCGGGACGTGGTGCCCCGAGAGATTTGGGAAGAGGTCAACCAGCTCTATCTCAGCGTGGCGGATCACGCGGAGAACGGCGTGAGCCCTCGGCGTCGGGATGCATTTTTGAAAAACGTCATTCGTGGCTGCCAAACGCTAACAGGGCTCATCGAAGGCACCTTGAGCCACGGCCCGGCGCGTACGTTCATCAAGCTGGGCCGTCAGTTGGAGCGGGCGGACATGACCACGCGGATCGTCGACGTGCGTTCGGCAAGCTTGCTGCCGCAAAACCCTGAAGAATTGCTGCCGTTCGAAAATTTGCAGTGGATGAGCGTGCTGAAATCCCTGACGGCGTACCAGATGTATCGCCAGCAGGTCAGGCTGCGCGTGCGTGGGCCAGACGTATTGCGTTTTCTGCTTCAAGACCCGCACCTGCCGCGCTCCATTGCCTGTAGCTTGGAAACGTTGGGGCACGAGCTGCAGTTACTGCCTCGCCAAGATCGCGTGGCGGCCACGGTGTCACTGGTACGCGCCGATGTGGTCGATGCGGACATTCAGGCATTGGCCCACTCGCCGAGCAAACTGCACGCTTTCGTGGACGAGCTACAAATTGGTTTTGCCGCCATTCACGATACGCTCAGCGCTACGTATTTCGTAAACGGCGATGGCGTTCCTCGAGTCACTCAGCGCCAAAGCCAGAGCCACGTGGGCGACCATGACAACGACTGATTAGGCCGTTTTAGGGCTGGCGTTTGCGCGTTGAATGAGATCGTGTAGATACGCCAGCTTTTCATGCACCGCGGGGGCAAGAACCCCTGGGGCTAGATCCAGTAGGCCCATGTCACGATTGAGTTCATTCACCGTCAAGCCTACCTGATGAAACGCTTGTAGCATGCTCTCCAATGAGCCATCGTACTCGGCCCGAGAGAGGCCCATGTGCAGTGCCGTATCCAGCACAGCCACCATGTCCAGATAAAAGGCAAACGTCTCTGCGAAATCCTCCCACGGATGCATGGCGGCGTAGGCGGAGATGAACCGTGTGGGCCAGTCTGCTGGAGCGCCTTGCTGATAGTACTGCTCTAGGGCGTCGCCATAGGTGGGATGGTTGTGGTCGCCGAACACGCGAATGCTGGCGGCTTCGTCTTGGTCTTTGATCAGTAGGTCCCAGTAGTAGTGGCCGATTTCGTGACGAAAATGGCCGATCAACGTACGGTGGGATTCATTCATGTCGACACGCAGCCGCTCACGCTCGACGTCATCGGCCTCTTTGACGTTGATGGTGATATGGCCATTGGCATGGCCGGTATACACCTTTTCTTGGTTTGCCGTGGAGCGCCACAGCCCTTGGTCGGGCAGCGCATCGGCCATGAACGAAAAGCTCAGTGGGACGCGGATGTCCTCGCCCTCGACGCCGTGGGGAAGCTTGAGCAAATCCAGCGTATAGAAAAGCCGCCGTTTGGCGCTCTCCAGCGCTGCCCAGCGTTCCCGGTTGCCCTCGACCTCTAGGTCGGGAATCACCTCGTTGTAGCGGCAGCAGTCGCACAGCGTATCGGCGTGCCCGTCGGCCATCACCACCATCCGGTTGCAGACGTTTTCGACGGCATAGTTGTGGCACTTCATTAGTGCCGTGCCGCAGTTTTCATGGGTACAGCGGTAGCCGCCGCTATCCAACGGTTCCAGCGCCACGATGTTACAACACGCGGGGCACCAGCCAACCTCCGACTCACAGGCCAAGCAGTGGGTATTTTCGAAAAACAGCGGATTGCCACAGCGGCAGCTAAACGTCTGCATGGATACCTCCTTGTGATCACCACAGCGCATCTCACGAGGGTGAGTAGTGATACGTCATTGTCTCAGCATAGCGATGCCCTTACCGAGAGGGAAAGCCAAATCGTCGGGCGGAGGGCATATTGTCTTTGTCCAGTGGCTAATTGACGTTTACGTCAACTTGCTGATATACCCTAAGGGTTCCCTATTTGATCCCATAACAAACACAAGCTGAGGAAACGCATCATGTCCGTTCGTGAAATTCCGATGTACATCGATGGCCAGCCAGTCATGTCGCAAAGCCAAGAGTGGCGCGATGTGGTGAATCCTGCCACCCAGGACGTGGTGGCGCGAGTACCGTTCTGTACGTCCGAAGAAGTCGAGCGCGCCATCGCCAGCGCCAAAACGGCGTTCAAAGAGTGGCGCAAAGTGCCGCTCGGCAAGCGCATGCGCATCATGCTCAAACTGCAGGCGTTGATTCGCGAGAATACAGCGGAACTTGCCGCCTTGATCACCGAAGAGCACGGTAAAACCCTGCCGGATGCCGAGGGTGAAGTGGGGCGCGGGCTAGAAGTGGTAGAGCACGCCTGTTCGATTACCTCCCTACAGCTTGGCGAGCTGGCGGAGAATGCGGCCAACGAGGTGGACGTCTATACCATGCATCAGCCGCTGGGTGTGGGGGCGGGCATTACCGCCTTCAATTTTCCGATCATGCTGCCCTGTTTCATGTTCCCGTTGGCGATTGCCACCGGAAACACCTTCGTCTTGAAGCCTTCCGAGCAAGACCCGAGTTCTACCATGCGGCTCGTGGAACTGGCACATGAAGCGGGTATTCCGGCTGGAGTATTGAACGTCGTGCACGGTGGGCCTGACGTCGCCAATCAAATTGCCGACCATCAAGATATCAAGGCGCTGTCGTTCATCGGTTCGACCCATGTGGGGTCGCTGCTTTATAACCGTGCGGCCGCTGCTGGCAAACGTATGCAGGCCATGATGGGTGCAAAAAACCACTGTGTCGTCATGCCGGATGCCAACCGTAGTCAAGCCATCGATAGCCTGCTGGGCTCTGCCTTTGGTGCCGCCGGTCAGCGCTGCATGGCGAACTCGGTGGTCGTGCTGGTGGGGGAAGCGCGCGAGTGGATCAAAGACATCGAAGCCGGCGCGCGCGGTATGATCGTAGGACCCGGCACCCAGCGCGAGGCCGATCTGGGGCCACTGGTCTCTCCGCAAGCCAAGGAGCGGGTCGAGCGTTTGATTACGGCAGGTGAAAAGGAGGGGGCTACGCTGCTGGTTGATGGGCGCGGCTACACGGTCGACGGCTACCCAGACGGTAATTTCGTCGGGCCGACTCTGTTTTCCGATGTAACGGCAGAGATGACGATCTATCGCGAGGAAATTTTTGGGCCGGTGCTGTGTGTCGTCAACGTCGAAACGCTGGACGACGCCATCGCTTTCGTTAACGCCAATCCGAATGGCAACGGCACCTCGATCTTTACGAACTCGGGCTGGGTCGCGCGACGCTTCGAGACCGACATCGACGTCGGCCAAATTGGCATCAACGTGCCTATTCCAGTGCCGGTCGCCTACTTTAGCTTTACTGGTTCTCGGGCGTCGAAGCTGGGCGACCTAGGGCCTAACGGTAAACAGGCGATTGCGTTCTGGACGCAGACTAAAACGGTCACTGCCCGCTGGTTCGAGCCCGAAAACGTCTCTAGCGGTATCAATAGCACGATCTCGCTATAGCGAGCGGCAACGCGCTGCGCCTCCTCGGTAGAGGAGGCGACCTTCACACGTCCTGAAACAGCGGTAAGCTCTCCGAGAGCAGTTGGCCTATGGGGCCAAGCTGGCTCTCGTGTAGTACGAGCAGGTAGGGCGCCTCCTGCTCATCGCGAACGGGCGCCAGCAGCGCGAATTCTCCCTCTTCGAGGTGAAATTCATGAATTTCACGAAGGCCGTGGGGGGTCTCACATTGTGAGCAACGGTAGGTATCGTCCTCGCCATATACGAGGCGATGGTACATTTTGAACAGAGTGTAGAGGGCAAGCCCACCCTCGAACGCGGGCCAGCGAGCCGGTGTGGCACGAATATCGTCGGTAAGCGCGTTGCCTTCTGCTTCAGCATCGGCAATGGCATCGGCCAGGGGAGCCGCGAGAATAGCGGTTTGATCTGCGGGTAGGGGGGCATTTCGTTCCGCCGCCGCGTGAAAGGAGGTGGCCGCCGCCTCGAAATCTTGCAGGTTGTGCAGCGTAAAATCGGCATGCTGTAGGTCGGCAGGTTCGAAACCACCGTTCTCCCAGCCGTGAATCACACGAAGCGTGACCAGGCCGCGCTGCATAGGCCGGGCCAGCAGGGTGTGAAGCATGACACGGATATGCAACTGACGCTCATCCGTATCGTTCTCGAACGCACGGTACGGGTCTGCGAACAGTTCATGCAAACGCCCTGGCGTGTGCTCTTTTGCTTCGGAGTATGACATGGTGGTTTCCCTGTAAGTACGCCGCTTGGCTAGCCGAATAGCGTACGGCTTTTATGACATTAGATCACTAAAAGTATGGCGAGCGTAAAGCCATATGAAAAGAGTCTTTAGTTAGCAATTTGTTACGGATAAAAGTGAGTTGGTAGTGGGACTCTACTTCAAAATAAAAAAGGAGCCTTTATGGCTGCATCGATCAGTCGGTTCAAACTTCCTGACACTCTGGATAATGTTCCCAATGATATTCGGGAAGCCATGTTGGCCGTGCAGGAGAAAGCGGGCTTCGTGCCCAACGTATTTTTGATGTTGGCTCACCGACCCGACGAGTTTCGCGCTTTTTTTGCGTATCACGATGCGTTGATGGAGCGACCATCGGAGACGCTGACCAAAGCAGAGAAAGAGATGATTGTCGTTGCGACCAGTGCCCGCAATCGCTGCTTGTACTGTGTCGTCGCCCATGGCGCGCTGGTGCGTATCTACAGTAAAGATCCGTTACTGGCCGATAATATCGCTATCAACCATCGTGTGGCGGGATTGAGCGAGCGTCATCGGTTAATGCTCGACTTTGCACTGCACAGTGCCATCGATCTGGGCGAGTTTTCAGACGAATGGCAGGCGCGTTTAGAGGCAGTGGGGTTCACGCTGGATGATTGCTGGGACATCGGTGCCATTGCCGCGTTTTTTGGCATGTCCAACCGCTTGGTGACACTAGCAGGAACACCGCCCAACGCCGAGTTTTACCTGATGGGGCGTGTCCCCAAGAAAGTGGAATAAGCAGCCCGGCCCCATGGGCAAGGCTTTACTAACGCACCACTTTGATTGAGGATACTGCCTCCACTCACTGTCGCCAGGGGAGCCCCAATGGGGCTGAGAATGCGCGCAACGCAGACCCTGGAACCTGATCCGGTTCGTACCGGCGGAGGAAGCGCGACATGCCTTACCTAACGTCTTTCGTGTTAGGCGCAGCGTTATGCTGCTTTGCTTTTCTGGGTCTTCGGGCACGTTTCAGTGGCGGCTCGCTGGATGATTATGTCTCCGCCCGTAATTCGCAAACGTCGGCCACCCTGGGGCTCTCCTTTTTGGCGTCCGGTATGGGGGCTTGGATACTCTTTGCACCCCCTGAAATCGGCGCATTCGTAGGGCCCGTGGCGCTACTGGGCTATGCCCTTGGCTCGGCGCTGCCGTTCATCGTTTTGGGTCTCTACGGGCCTAAGATACGCCAAGCACTGCCCGAGGGACGCAGCATTGCCGAGTTTGCCGACGCCTGCTATGGCAAGGGGGTACGCCATTTCGTGGCGCTCGTTTCCGTGGCTTACATGGGCTGCTTCCTGGCTGCTGAACTCACCGCCATCGGGGCGATTACCGCGCTGCTCTCCGACGTGCCTCCCGCCGTGGTGATCATCGGGGTGGCGCTCACCACGCTGGTGTACACCGTCATGGGCGGGCTGCGGGCAAGCTTGGCCACCGACCGCTGGCAAGCGTGGCTGCTTTTGGCGCTGCTGCTCGCCGTCGCCAGCGTGACGCTCTGGCGACTGCCCAGTATGCCGAATGACGCGCAACTCCCGTCGCTCCCCATCGGCAGCTCGCTCAGCGTGGCGTTGACGCTGGTGATCGCCGTGACCGCGGCCAACTTGTTTCACCAAGGCTATTGGCAGCGGGTATGGGCGGCCCAAGACGACGCGAGCCTGGGGCGCGGTGCCTGGTTGGGTGGCGGCTTGACCGTACTGGTCGTCATGGTGATCGGTGGCGTAGGTATCATGGCAGCGATGAGCGGGGTCAGTCTCGGCGAGCCGCCCATGCCGTTTTTTGCGCTGCTTAGTGATGCCCCGGTATGGATCACGCTGCCTTCATTGGTACTGGCCGTCACGCTGGTCACCTCGAGCGTCGACACCTTACAAAACGGCATTGCGTCGCTGTGGGCCAATGGTCACCGGCCCGAGGCCCTCAACAAGGCGCGCTGGCTCACCGTGGCGATCATGCTGCCCGTGATCGTGATTGCCTTGCAAGGGCTCTCCGTGCTGCGGCTATTTTTAATTGCCGATCTGCTGTGTGCAGCGATAGTGGTGCCGGTGCTGCTGGGTTTGTGGCAGCGTATGACACCGATGGCAGCAATAAGCGGCGGGTTGGCGGGGCTTGTAGGGGCCGTGCTGCCTGGCTGGATCGGTCAGGGCAGCGTCAGCGCAGGGGTAATGGCCGCCACGTTCCCCGGCAGCGTACCGACGTTAGGCCCGTTCGTAGGGGCGCTGCTACTCTCAACAACGGTCAGCGTGGCGTTGGCTCTGGTGAGCCGTCAACGTGTCGAAGTCCGTTAATCAAGGCGTTAAGCAGGACATTTCGTTTCGCGTTATGCTGTTAAGGGTTTGATGACCATTTAGGTGTGATCGCCATGAGCCACCTGTTACCCCCCAACGAAACTGCCCGTTTGGCTGCGCTTAACGAACTGGCCCTCCTGGATACGCCAAACGAGCCCGTTTTCGATCGGATCACGCGATTGGTCACCGTGCTGCTCGGCGTTCCTAAATCTACCATCAGTCTGATCGACACCGATCGTCAGTGGTTCAAGTCTCAAGTGGGCATGGCGGTATCGGAAACACCTAGGGACGTCGCGTTTTGTGCTTACACGGTACTCGAAGATGAGCCGCTAGTGGTCGAAGACGCTCAGCAAGACGCACGCTTCGCGACCAATCCCTACGTGATGACACCTGGCGGCATCCGTTTTTATGCCGGGATACCGCTGCGTAGTTCACAAGGGCTGGTCCTCGGATCGCTATGCGCCATGGACAGCCAGCCACGCAGCTTAAGTGACCAAGAAAAGGCTGCGATGCAAGATTTGGCCGATATCGTGATTGGCGAAATCCACCTGCGCGAACGGCTCATCAACGAGCAGAAGATTCGTGCCGCCAATCAGCAGGCGCTCACGGCGCTGCATCAAAGCCTCGAGCAGCGTATCGAGCAGCGAACCCGCGAACTCAATCTGGTGATCGAGTCGGCATATGATGCCTATTTGAGCGTCGATGAGCAGGGGCGCGTGCTGGATTGGAACCATGCAGCCGAGACCATGTTCGGCTGGAGTCGCAAAGAAGCCCTCACTCGACCGATTACATCGCTCATGTTTCCCGACGGAATCACCAGTGACGATGTCGCCATGCCAGTGACCGGAGAAGCCCTACGGCGCGATGGCGTTCGCTTGCCGGTCGAGGTGCGACTGAAGCGTTTCGAGGTGAATGGCCGCCCACGCCGCAGCTTGTTCATTCACGACATTACCGAACGCCAGCAGCTAGAGCGCCTACGCGACCAGCAGGCCCGAGAAGACGTGCTCACCCGTTTGCCCAACCGCCGCGCCCTAGACGAGCGTCTGCCGGAGGCAATGGCACGGGTACGCCGTACGCTCGCACCGCTGGCCGTGCTGTTTCTAGACCTCGATGGGTTCAAACGCATTAACGATCAGCACGGCCATGCCATGGGGGACGAGCTGCTGCGCGACATCGCGAGCCGTCTCCAGCGAACCGTCCGCGAGACGGATTTCGTTGCCCGATGGGCGGGAGATGAGTTCGTCGTGCTGCTCGAGGGGGTGACCAGCGACGCACCGGAGCCGCTGGCCCATAAGCTGATCGAGGTGATCGAGGAGCCGCTCAGCGCAGGTGGCGTGACCCTGCAAGTAAGTACCAGCATTGGTGTGGCGCTGTTCGTCCACGACGCGGCGGAGACACCTCAGGAGTTATTGAAGCGCGCCGATGAGGCCATGTACAACGCCAAACGCGCAGGCAAAGCGCGTATCGCGCTGGCACGTCCGGCGGATACGTCTGCCCCCCATTAACGAACCCAAGGACGAGTATGATTCGTTGTCTATTGACCACCCCAGAGGGCGACGTGCGCGAGGGCGACATTCGCCTGATGGACGAGTGGATGCGCATGCCCACAGCACACTTGTGGGTCGACATGAAAGGAGAGAGCGAAGCGCAGGAGCGTGAGATACTGGAGCGCTTCGAGTGTCACCCGATGGCCATACAAGACGCCCACAAAGAGCGCCATCCGCCGAAAATCGAAGAGTTCGACAATCACACGCTGATCATCTATCGCGGCATTTCCTCGTTCGATGCCCAGCTAAACTTCGTACCTCAGCAGATCTGTTTCTTCGTCGGCGAACGCTTTTTGGTGACCTTGCACCCCGGCGAGGCGATGAGTATCGAACGCTTACTCAATGAGCACGGCAAAACGCTATTGGCCCAGTCACCCGAGCAGGTGGCACTGAGAGTGATGTACACCTCGGCGGGCTTTTATATCGATAGCTTGCTGGAATTCGAAACGGAGCTCAGTGATCTCGAGGACGAGCTGCTAGACAATGGTAACGACGTGTTGATGCGTAAAATCACCACGTATCGCTCGCGTCTGGTCAAAATGCGCCGGATCTTCAGCTATCACAAAGGCATCACCCAAGAGCTGACGGCGTACGACTACGCGCACTTGCCGCGAGGCGAAAGCGAAACGCTGCATGCCATAACCGATGTCGAAGAACGTTTCGAGCGACTCTACACCCTAACGCAAATGTACTACGACATTTGTGGCGATCTCGTCGACGGCTATATCTCCATTTCATCACACCAGTTGAACATCACCATGCGGGTGTTGACGGTGATTACCGCTATTTTCGTCCCGCTAACCTTTATCGCCGGTATTTACGGCATGAACTTCGAGTACATGCCAGAACTGAGCTATCAGTACGGCTACTTTTTCGTTTGGGGGGCCATGCTAGGGATTGGTGGGGTGCTCATTTGGCTGTTCAAACGGAAACGCTGGTTTTAACCCCCTTGTCGAACCGCCAATTGCCGCAGACGACTGGCCAACAGTAAGAGCCCCAGCGCAATCAGTAGCCAAAGCGTGGCCAACAATATAGGAAACGCCCCCGCACCCGCCAGATCCAGCAGCGGGCCGGTCAGTGACGGAATGACCAGCGCCCCGCTGCCCGCGGCGGTAAAGATGGCGCCGGTGGTGCGCCCGCGCATGACGATCGACTGGTTGCACAGTGCAAACAGCGTAGGGAAAAACGCCGAGGCGGAGAGGCCAAACAGCAGCGCGCCAGCGCTTGGCGGCAGCGCGTTGAGGTGCAGACCTGCCGCTGCGCTCAGCCCCAGCGCTAGGCAGCCAGCGAGCACCTGCCAAGGTGAGCAAACGCGTAGTAGCGGGATGGCGAGCAGGCGTCCCGCCGAGAGCGCCAGCCAGAACAGCGTTGCCAGCAACGCCGCGTGCTCGGTGGTTAATCCAGAGAGCGTACCGTATGCGGTGACCCAGCCGGCGAACGTAATTTCGATGCCCACATAAAGAGAAAACAGTAGCATGAATAGCCCCAGCAAGAGCGGGTCGCGGTGTTTGAGCGTAGCCAAGGACGTGGGATTAGGGTCAACGGTGGGCATGGACGGGCTGACGAAGCGCGACAGCGGCCACAGCATGGCAGCCACGCTGGCCGCGACGATCCAAAACGTGAGGTGAAACTGTCCGGTGAGGGATAGCGCAGCAATCATGATCAGCGGCGTGAGCATGTTGCCGAAACTGAAGCAGAAGTGCAGCGCGCTTACATTGGGGCCCGCTGCGTCTCGGTGCAGCCACAAAAGCAGCGTGTTCCCGCCCGCGTTGAGCGATACCTCCGCAAATCCCAGCAGCATGAACAGCAGCGTCAACAGCAGCAGAAGCGGGCTAAGCGGGGCCAGCGCCAGTCCGGCTACCGCCAGCACGCCCATCATCACCAACACGCGGTGGCCGTTGAAGCGATCCATGAGCAGCCCGGTGACCATGGCGCCGCTCATGTTGCCAACGGCACGTGCAGTGAACAGCACGGCGATTTGGCTCATGGAGGCACCGCTGGCCTCGGCCAAATGGGGCAGTGCTGGGCCAAGCAGTCCGCCGGTCATCCCAATGGCAATGAACAGGCCAAAGTAGGTCCAGGTGAGACGGCGATGGTACGTCGAGGTGAAGTGAAGCATACCGATCCTTGGCAGGGGCAGAAGCACGGTCGACCCGTAGCTTGACGGGTTTTGCTTACTCTCACTATTGGCGAAAAGTTGACGACCCGCCAGGCGGCTGACTGGGGGAGTGTGGCTTAAGGGCACTATGTGCTCTACTCATCCATCGTGATCGAGGGCATGCTGTCCTTCGTTCGCCCCCTTGAACCTCGCACGGCGTTTGTTATCGTCGCGACATATGCACTCAACAAGGAACCACCCATGGCCCACACGGATAACAGCGCAACGATTCCGGCCACGATGTCGGCGATGCTCTTGACCGGTCACGGTGATGTCGACGCTCTGCAATACCGTCAGGACGTTCCCACGCCAACGCCCGGCCCTGGGCAGGTGCTGGTGCAAGTCACGGCGACGGCGAAAAACAACACCGACCGCAAAGCGCGCGAAGGCTTATACCCCACCAAAGGCAAAGAGGACGTGACCTCGTTTGCCATGGGTGGGTCGCCGACGCTGACGTTTCCGCGTATTCAAGGCGCTGACGTGGCAGGTCGGGTCGTTTCTGTCGGCGAGGGGGGCGATCCCCGGCGTATCGGGGAGCGCGGGCTGCTGGATTTCAATTTGTATGCCGACGAGCGTCGTGACATTAACCTGACGCCGGACTACTACGGACACGGCGCAGACGGCGGCTACGCCGAGTACGTGGCAGTGCCTGCCGACCAGTTTCACCATGTCCCCAACCCTGAGCTACACGATGCCGAGCTTGCGGCCATGGGCATGTGCTCGTATCAAACGGCCTACCACATGATGACGGCGGCCAACGTTCAGGCGGGCGAGCGTATCCTCGTCAGCGGCGCCAGCGGCGGGGTGGGCACGGCGTTGATCCAGCTATGCCGTATCGTCGGCGCGATTCCCTACGCCGTTAGCCAGCTCGATAAAGCCGACGCGCTACGTGTGTTGGGGGCAGAAGCCGTCATCGATCGAGGCGACCTGCCCACTTTCGTCGAGCGTGTGCTGGCCGCCACCGATGGTCAGGCCATCGATGCCGTCATGGATCTCGTTGGTGGCGAGATGACCGATCTGTTCATCGATACCATGATCGGCGATATGCAGCGCCGTACCACCTACCCCCGGCTCTCCATTGCCGGTGCCAGCGGCGGTAACCTCAGCGAGATCATGTGGACCCGCATCTATCTCTATCAGGTGCAGATAGTCGGCGTGTCCCACGGTACTCGGGAAGAAGCAGAGCAGTTGATAGCGTGGATACGTAGCGGTGAGTTAAAACCGGTGCTGCATGGCGCGTTCAAACTCTCTGACTTGCATCAGGCCGAGCGCTACTTCGTGAACCGAGGCAGCAACTACCTGGGGAAAATCGTCATCGTTCCCGATGCCCAGTGGGACACCCACGGTGCCCCATTTGCCATAACCTCTGCCGAGGAGCCGGGTGAGTGAAAAACCTGCATACGATTCGATTGTTGGACACCCATGCCGGGGGAGATGTCAGCCGCATCGTCACGGGCGGCATCGATGCATTGCCCGGTGCGACGGTGCGTCAACAGATGGAGTACCTGCGCGACGACGCCGACGGGTTGCGCCGTTTGTTGTTAGAAGAGCCCTACGGCATTCCCGAAATGTCGGTGGATCTCTTGGTGCCTGCCACCGACCCGGAAGCCGTGGCCGGATACATCATCATGGAAGTGATGGGCTACCCGATCTATTCCGGCTCGAACACGCTGTGCACGGCCACGGCCGTTCTGGAAACCGGCATCGTGCCCAAGCAGGAGGGAATTCAACGCTTCAAGTTAGAGGCCCCGGCAGGGCTGGTTCAAATCGAGGCCCGAGTGCACAACGGCGTGGTGGAGTCCGTGACCTGCGAAGGCCTGCCGAGCTATATCGATACCTATCGCGACACCATTCAAGTGCCAGGGATTGGGGAAGTCACCTACTCGGTCGCCTATAGTGGCGGTTTTTACGCCTTGGTCGATGCCGAGGCGTTGGGCTTCAAGCTGGTGCGTGATGAAGAGCAGGCGCTGGCGGCTTGTGCGTACAAGATCGTGGAGGCCATCAAAGCGCAACGCGGTTTCTCCCACTACACCCTAGGCGACGTGGGTCCGCTGCCTTTTCTGCACTTCATGGGGCCCGAAGAGCCGATCGCCGAAGGTTATATCCGCTCGCGGTCGACCACCTACGTGCACCCCGGCGTCATTTGCCGGAGTACCACGGGCACCGGCACGTCGGCAAGGCTAGCGCTAATGAATTACGAGGGGCGGTTGAGCCTCGGCGATAAGCTGGAAACCGTATCGCTTAGGGAAACCGGCTTCATTGGCACGTTTACCGGCACGCATCAAGAAGGGGCTTATCAAGTGGTGGAAAACACCATTACGGGACGCAGCTACGTGCTGGCGGAGTCGAGTATCGTGATCAACTGCGACGACCCGATGGTCGCCTGTGGCGAGTTGCATCATATCCTGAGTGATCGCCATCACGAAGAGACGTAGCCCTCCTGTTCGATTCGTTCCCACACCGGGGCCTTCTCGGCCTCGGTCATGCTTCCCCAGCAGGCAATTTCATCCAACGTGCGCCCGCATCCCTGGCACGTTTGGGTGTTCGGCTCGATCTGGCATACGTGAATACAGGGCGATAGCGGGCGAGGTGTCGATGGCATCGAGTTCACTGTGTCAAGTAGTAGAAAGGGGAAAGCGATCAGCGCTCACTGGCTGGCACTTTACCACGTAGCGACTTGAGCTTGCCTTTCCGGGTTTTGTGGTCCACTCGGCGGCGCTGAGAGGCTTTCGTAGGTTTCGTAGGACGGCGCGTTTTGGGCTGTTTGGCCACGCTCTTGATCAGCGCCTCGAGGCGGTTCAAGGCGTCCTCTTTATTCAGCTCGAGCGTGCGGTAGCTCTGAGCTTTGATGATCACTACCCCCTCTTTACTGATACGCTGGTCCGACAGGGCCATCAGTCGCTCTTTGTAGACCGGCGGCAGCGTCGAACGCTGAATGTCGAAACGTAAATGCACCGCAGACGCGACTTTATTGACATTCTGACCGCCTGCCCCCTGTGCGCGAATTTGGCTAATGTCGATTTCCCAGTCGGCCAAGCTAACGCTATTGGTAATAGTGAGCATTCCGTTCCCGGATCGTTGTATGAGTCTGTAGGCTAACATACTTGACAGAGGGTAGGCGCCAGCGGCCTATTAAGGGCACCGTTCTTGCCACGCCATCAGGAGAGTCCATGAATACTTTATTGACCGAGTCGCCGCTCAGTGCAGGTAGTCTCTACCGGCTGCTATCGGGCTGCGTTTGCCCACGACCGATTGCCTGGGTGGCTACTCAGGACAAGCAGCGGAACGCCAACCTAGCGCCATTCTCGTTTTTCAACGTGGCCAGCATCGACCCGCCCATTTTAGCGTTTTCGCCGCTGTTGGATGGCAGCGCCCAACCTAAAGACACGCTGCGAAATTTGGCAGAAGTTCAAGAGTGCGTGGTACATGTCGGCACCGAAGGGTTGGTCGATGCGCTCAATACCACGAGCGCCAGCCTGCCAAGACACGAAGACGAGTTCACGTTGGCAGGGCTGGAAAAGGCCACCATGCCGGGGGTGAGCGTGCCACGCATCGCAGCTGCCCCGGTGGCATTTGGCTGTACACTGTTGGAAGTGAAGCGTTTTGGCGATCGGCCGCTAGCGGGTAGCCTAGTGTTAGCGCAAATCGTGTCGATTCATATCGACGATACGCTGTGGGACGGTCGTCACGTGGATATGGCCGCGCTGCAACCGATCGGCCGCTTGGCGGGGAGTGACTACGTGCGCATCACTGACCGCTTCGCCATCGAGCGGCCTGCTTAAATCAAGACACGTTTTTTTACACTCTGTTTAAAAGCTCGCCAAGCTTAAGTCGTATACTCTTCCGCCGATATTAGAAAAAAGCATCGCGATGTGGGAGAGAACCAATGCGTCGAATCACAACATGGCTAATGGCGGCGGGGCTTTTGGCTGCTCCGCTGGCTCATGCCGCACTCGAAGTCGGCATGGTGGCGCCCGCAAGCGGCGGTGCTGCTCCTCTGGGCATTGGTATGCAGCAGGGCATCGACACCTACTTTGCCAAGCTCAACGACGAAGGTGGGATCAATGGTAAAACGATCAGCCTCACGACGTTCGATGATCAATACTCGCCGCTGCAGGCAGCCAAGTACACCCGCGAGCTAGTGGGTAACGATCGCCTGCTTGCCGCGATTGGCAATGTAGGAACGCCTACGGCAGCGGTCACTATCCCGATCTATAATCAGCAAAAGACGCTGCTATTTGGGGCATTCACCGGGGCGGGGATTCTGCGCCGCTCCCCGCCCGATCGTTATGTCATCAACTACCGTGCCAGCTACGTTCAAGAAACGGCAGCAATGATCGATGGCCTTCTTGCGGCTGGTATAGAGCCCGAAGAGATCGCATTTTTTACCCAAAACGACAGTTTTGGCGACGCGGGCTATAACGGTGCAATTCGCGCGCTCAATGCCCAAGGCGTCTTGAATACCTCCCAACTGGTTCATGGTCGTTTCACCCGCGGAACGCGTAACGTTCATCAAGGGCTTGCCAGTATTCTTCAGGCACCGGTCACACCCAAGGCAGTGATCATCGTCGGCACCTTTGGCCCGGCCGCTGACTTCATTCGTGAAGCGCGACAAGACCTGCCCGATGCGCTGTTTCTAAATGTCTCATTCGTCGGTAGCCAGGCGCTGCTAGAGGCGCTTGGCCCGCAGGCGGAGGGGGTCATCGTGACGCAAGTGGTACCGCCGTTGGATGCCGATCTGCCGGCCGTCGAAGAGTATCGTCAGGCGTTGGCAGAGTACGCCCCCGACGCCACCCCCGACTTTATTTCCCTGGAAGGCTACCTAGCCGCCAAGCTGTTTGCCGAAGGCCTCAAGGCGGCGGGTAATAACCCCGATCGAGAAGCGGTGGTCAATGGCCTTTTGAGCCTGGGCAGTATCGATATCGGCGTTGGCGAACCGCTCACATTGGGCCCGAACGACCATCAAGCCAGCGATGCCGTCTGGCCTACCATTATCCGAAATGGCCAGTTCGAACCGGTGGATTGGAACAGCCTAGCCCGCTAGCCGTGGCTCTCTATTCCGTTTGCAATCTCTGACACAGCGAATACCCCTGATGAAAAAAACCATAAGTATCCGCGCGATGCTCATTAGCCTCTTTGTCGCCGCCGTGCTGGGCAGCATCGTGTTGGCCGGCACTGGGTGGATGACCAACCAGCGGCTGATCAACGTTCAGCATTTCGTGGCCGATGAGGTGCTGCCGCTGCAAGATGCGAGCCGCAGCATGGTATTGACCATGGGTGCCTTTGGCCAGCGACATGCCGATCTACTCGCCGCTGGTAATCTCCAAGCGTTGGAAGAGGTCACGCCGCGCAGCGAGTTGGCAGCACGCTATAGCCAAGCCCGCACGGGGCTTGCGCGTATCGAGCAGACCAATGCCGCAACGCAGCTCGCTGCACTGGATAGCCAGTACCAAGAGCTAATGGCTGGCGACGAGGCGTTGGAAAACGTGCGGCGCGATGCGCTGAGCCTGCAGGCCCAAATGGCCGAGCAGATTGCTCAAATGCAGTCGGCCATCACTAACGTCATGCGCAGTGCCGAAGACATCGCCGGACGTACCGCTCTGGCTCAGGTGCGCGAAGAGCGTCGGCAGCGCGAACTCATGGAAGCATGGCGGGAAGAGGGCACCACCACGCTGCCGACTCAACTGTTGGATAGCATGTTCTCTGCTCGTGTCGATATCGGTCGTCTGAGCGGCAACGCCCGTATGGCCGTTGCCACGCTGTCCGATCTGGGGCGACAGATGATGCAGGTGGATAGCATCGATGCGTTGGTCAATCTGCGTAGCAACGAAATTTCCCAGCAGGTGGCGCTGGCACGACAGTCTTTGGCGGCCATTGCCGAGGCCCCCAGCACGACCGTAGAGCAGCGCGTGCTCATTGGCGAACTCGATGAGGTCATCGTCGAGCTGAACGGGTTGATGGTGGAAGATGCCGATTCGGTCTACGCGCTACGCCAGCAGCAACTGGATCTGGGTGCTCAAGTGCAAGCGGCGTTGGCGAACGTGGCGGCGGCAACACGTGAGATGCGCTCAGCGCTAAGCGATATCGAAGCCTACACCGTCGCCCAGGCGGCAAGCGCCAGTGAAGAGGCCGAGACGTTGGCGAATGCGGGCCGTACGCTGCTGGTGTTGGTCACCTTGGGCGTGATCGTCGTACTGGCCATCTTTGGCTGGCGCACATTGGTACGCGTACTGGGGCCGCTGGTGGCCATGCGTCGTCAGATGGAGAGCATCAGCGGTGCCGCCGGTGAAAATGCCGACCTTTCCATGCGGCTGGCGCTGCAGCGTGATGACGAAGTCGGTCAAGCTGCCCAAGCGTTCAACCGTATGATGGACACCTTCGAAGGCATGGTGTCTCAGATCCGTGAAAGCGCCGAGGCGATTGCCGCAAGCAGCCGCCAGATCGCCTCCGGTAATGAAAACCTCTCTCAGCGTACTGACCAACAGGCGGCATCGCTGGCAGAGACGGCTTCCAGCCTCGAGCAGATTACCGCCACCGTCAAGCAGACCGCCGACTATGCCGATCAGGCCAAGGGCGCGAGCAACAGCGTGGATGACCGCGCGCGCTCGGCGGGTGATGTCGCCAAACGCACGACGGCGGCCATGAGTGACATTCGTCAAGCGAGTGAAAAAATCACCTCCATCATCAAAGCCATCGACGATATTGCCTTCCAGACTAACTTGCTGGCACTGAACGCCTCGGTGGAAGCAGCCCGAGCGGGTGAACAAGGACGAGGCTTTGCCGTGGTCGCTCAAGAAGTGCGTAAGCTGGCAGGGCGCAGTGCAGAAGAGGCCGCGCAAATTCGCCACTTGGTAGACGACAGCGTACAAAAAGTAAGCGAAGGCGAGCAGTTAGTAAACGCATCGAGCCATCATTTGCAGGATATTGTCGATAGCCTCTCCGAGGTAACTCGTTACGTCACGGAGATTGCAGACGCGACGAAAGAGCAGTCGGCCGGTATCGATCAGATCAACCAGGCCATTTCACAGTTGGATCAAGTAACGCATCAAAACGCACGCTTGGTGCAAGAGGCCTCCAGCGCTAGCCATACGTTGGATGAACGCGCAGGCGACATGCATACCTTGGTCAGCCGGTTTCACGTTAGTCATGGCGTTGGCCAACCGGCCGCGCTGCCAAGCCAGCCCGAGCACCATAGCCTGACTTAGCCCCGGGGTGGGTCGTTCGGTCTTGTCGCGGGCACCGGAAGGTGCCCGCCGTGTTTGTATTTACGGTTGAACTTTGGACGCACCGCCTACACTGATACAGGGGACACGATAGACAAGGAGGCAAAATGACGACCTTAGTGATTGGTGCCAATGGTCAGATCGGTAAACAGTTCTGTGCATTAGCCAAAGAGGCAGGCACGCCCATTAAAGCCATGATTCGTAACGAAGAGCAGGCCACTTGGTTCCAAGAACGGGGAATTCGTACCGTCGTGGGCGATTTAGAAGGCGAGATGGAGCACGCCTTCGAAGGATGCGATCAAGTCGTCTTTACCGCCGGTTCTGGTCCACACACAGGCCCTGACAAAACGCTATTGATCGATCTATTTGGCGCGATTCGTGCGGCCGATATCGCCAGCCAGAAGGGGCTCTCGCGCTATATCATGGTCAGCGCCATGCGGGCAGAAAAGCCGCTGGAGGCGCCTGAAAAAATGCGCCCCTATATGGCGGCCAAGTTCGCCGCCGATGCCCACCTCCGCCACAGTGACGTTTCCCATGTCATCGTCAAGCCTGGCCGTCTTACCGACGAAGCGCCGACCCTCAAGTTCGCTAGCAGCGTGGACGAAGCGGGCGATAACCAAATTTCCCGGGCCAACGTGGCCTATGCACTGCTGCGCGTGGTGCAAACTCCCGACCTCATCAACCAAGAAGTCACGCTGTTGGACGGCAAGCGCCCCATCGACGCGCTTCTGTAACCCCGACCTGTCGTGCCAAGCCCGCTCAATCGTAGCGGGCTTTTTTTGCGCTCTTTTTTGCGTTGGGGCGAGCCATACATATCGCTGACGCGCTGTAGTAATGGCGTACTACCCCCGTTCTCTCGCGGCTTGCTACTCTGCCACCACACGCCTATGGCGTGCTCCACCGACGACAATCACAAGGAGAATGGAGATGAGCAGCAAGCGTATTCTAATGATCACCGGTGATTTTACCGAAGATTACGAAACCATGGTGCCCTTCCAAGCGCTGATGGCGGTAGGTCACCGTGTCGATGCGGTTTGCCCCGGCAAAGCCTCGGGAGATACCGTGGCCACCGCCATTCACGATTTCGAAGGCGACCAGACGTACACCGAGAAGCCGGGCCACCGCTTTGCGCTGAATGCGGATTTCGCCAGCGTCGACCCTGCCGATTACGACGCCCTAGTGGTGCCCGGTGGCCGAGCGCCGGAGTACCTGCGGCTGAACCAAGAAGTGTTAGCGATGGTGACGCACTTCTTCGATGCCCAGAAACCGGTGGCGGCGATTTGTCATGGCGCCCAACTGCTGGCCGCGGCCAAGGTGCTGGAGGGAAAACGGTGCTCGGCGTACCCTGCTTGTCAACCTGAGGTCGAGTTGGCAGGCGGGCAGTTCGCGGACATAGAGGTCACCGACGCGGTGACCGATGGCAACCTGGTCACCGCACCCGCATGGCCTGCCCACCCTGCTTGGCTGGCGCAGTTTATGGCGTTACTCGATCAGTAGCGGCGATCGGCAACAGGTGCGCGCCTGCGCTGGGCGCGCGCTTGCTCGGCGGCTATGCTGAATGAGACGAAGAGGGGAGATGGCCATGTGCAAACTGTTTATCGATGCGGACCCTGACCTATGGCGCAGCGCCACCCACTCGCTGCGCATCGATGGTATGGTGACCAGCGTGCGGATGGAAAATTATTTCTGGCGACTGCTGGAAGAGATCGCGCAGCGCGACGGAATGAACACCGCGCAGATGATCACTCGGCTGTATCACGAGTCGATCGATGCGGGCCATGACCTGGGGAATTTCACCTCGTTCTTGAGGGTCTGCGCGCTGCGTTACCAGGCTCTACAGCTTAGCGGCGATATTCCCGCCAACGTAGCCGTGTCCATCGGTGAGCTGGACGCCCAGCAGATTCTTTCCCGTGAAAGCACGCTGCATAAAGACGTACTCAACAAAAAACACGTTCACTAGCCACGTCCGGCTGAGTTACTCTAGCCGCTCGCGCAGCGCGCTCATAAACGTCTCGATACGCTGCGCATTAGTGCCTACATCGCTGGCCCCCAGCCGCGAAGCCGAGCGCATGTCCACCCGAGTGCGGTTGCCCTGCTCGGTCAGCCGAATGACCACGTCATCTTCGAACCCAAACCAGCGCGTCACGGCGGTGGCTTCCAAACCGGTAGGGGTAATCTCGGCAATGTTCCAACCGGCGGCCTCTACTTCGGCCTGCACTGCAGCCAGTACGGTGGCGGCAGGGGCATCGACGACCAAGGGGCGAACGTTCGGGTAGGCCGCTTGCTGCTGCTCGGCGGTCGCCTCGCCTGGGTAGTCTACTTCGTTGGGGGCGGCTTCGCGGGCCTCCCGCAGGGCAGCGAACGCTGGCGGGTTTTGGGTATCGGTGGTGATGTCATGGATGACCGGCGCTTGCTGAGCGCGCTGCCACTGTTGCCAGGGCATGTAGAGTAGGGCTGCGGTGAGCATGAGCACGCCAATGGCCACGATCGCCGTGCCGCCCCGCCGAGTGAATGCGCTGATGAGTAGCACCAACACGCTCAGCGCCACTGCCGCCGTGGCTGCATAGACACCATTACGTAGCAGGTTGAAGGCCTCTCCTAAGCCGACCCACTGCCAGCGATAGGCGGGGCCAGCCCCTGCCATTAATAGCGCTGCCGCCACGAGCGCCAGCACGCTTAGCCAGGCAAAGGCCTTAGGCCAGCGGCTGTAATGTCGCTGATTGCGTCTACCGACCATCTGTCTCTCCTCGCAGTGATAGGAACGTATCGTCTGGCCACAGCATAGTCAGCGATGTGGTAGCGTGGCTATTTCTACCACATGATTGAATCAGCGAGTCACGACCCAATGCGCTCATCCGATGCCATCGCTATGCTTGCCCACCAAGTGCGCACGCTCCTCATTCAGGCACCCACCAGTGCACTGCCCATGACCTATCAGCAGGTTGCTAACGCCTTGGGGCTGACGCCACCGCGCACCATTGCACGGGTGACACAAGCGCTGGAGCAGTTAATGGAGCAGGACGTCGCCGCCGGGCGGCCGATGATCGCCGCCCTGGTGATCAGCCGTCGGGGAGATGGATTACCGGGTAGCGGCTTTTTCGAGAAAGCCGTCGCGCTAGGTCGGTTTCCTAGCGATCCGAACCAGCAGTGTGCTTGTTATATAGAAGAGCGCGACCAGGCGCTGCGTGCCCGCGATTAAGCGGATGAGCCGCTTCGTTAGCGCTGACGCAGCGGCGTTAACAAGTCACCTAAGCCGTTATGGTCGATTTCATGCATCAAATGCAGCAATTGACCAATGTCACCGTTGGGGAAACCCTCCCGAGCGAACCAGTTCAAATAAGGGCCTGGCAAATCCGCAATGAGCCAGCCCTCATATTTACCGAACGGCATCTTGTGCGTCACCAACTTCTCTAGGTCTTCTGGCTTCATTCGTTAATTCCTTTCATTCTCATTTAAGCGATCTTTTATATTTCCGTGATCCCGGTTGTTTGTTAGACTTTCGTCGCAATTTTTACCCTCCTCGACGCTGGGCACCTGCTGTTCCGGTACGTCATTTCTGTATCGTCAGGGACATGACATGCAAAAACGTTTAAGTCTGTTACTTTGTTCACCACTTTTAGCCTTGGCGACATCGCCTGTTTCCGCCGATGAACCGATCGATGTGGTGCTCATCGGCGGTGGTATCATGAGCGCTACGTTAGGCACTTACCTGCAAGAGTTAGTGCCGGAGTGGGACATTCACCTTTACGAGCGTCTTGGTGAAGTGGCGCAAGAGAGCTCCAACGCGTGGAACAACGCCGGTAGTGGCCACTCTGCGTTCATGGAAATGAACTACACGCCGGATGCCAGTGGCCGTGTCGAGATCCAGCGCGCCATCAACGTCACCGAGCAGTTCGAAATTTCTCGTCAATTCTGGGCGCATCAAGTCGAGAACGGCATTCTTGGTGAACCCTCCTCATTTATCAATAGCGTGCCGCACATTGCCGTGGTGTGGGGCGATGAAGACGTCAGCTTCCTGCGTGAGCGTTACGACGCAATGACGCAGAACCCGCTGTATGCGGGCATGGAGTACTCGGAAGATCGCGCAGAGCTGGCCGAGTGGATGCCGCTGATCATGGAAGGTCGTGACAACGACGACCGCCCAGTGGCCGCCACGCGCATGCAAATGGGCACCGAAGTGAACTACGGTGCTCAGGCCCGTGAAATGGTCGAAGCGCTGACGCGCAGCGAGCACTTTACGCTCGGTTTGCACAGCGAAGTACGTGACCTGAGCCGTAACGACGACGATACCTGGCAAGTCACCATTGCCCACCTGGACAGCGGTGAAGAGAGCACGGTCGATGCTCGCTACGTGTTCATCGGCGCCGGTGGTGCAGCGCTTCCGCTGCTGCAGGCATCGGGCATTCCCGAAGCCGAGGTATACGCCGGTTTCCCTGTGGGTGGCCAGTTTCTCTACACCACCAATCCGGATGTCGTGTCACAGCACGACGTGAAAGCGTATGGGAAAGCGGGCGAAGGTTCGCCGCCCATGTCCGTCCCGCACCTGGACCTGCGCTATCTGGATGGCGAGCCTGCGCTGTTCTTCGGGCCCTTTGCCACGTTCTCCAGTAAGTTCTTGAAAGAGGGCTCTTGGACGGATCTATTTGGCTCCATGACGCTGGATAACACCTGGCCGATGATGGAAGTCGGTCTGGATAACTTCAATCTGGTCAGTTATCTCGTCGGCCAGGTCTTGATGTCCGACGACGACCGCTTCGAAGCGCTGCAGGCGTACTATCCCAACGCCCAGCGTGACGATTGGACGCTGTGGACGGCGGGTCAGCGCGTACAGATCATCAAGAACGACCCCGAGCGTGGCGGCGTGCTACAGTTCGGTACGGAAGTGGTGACCTCGCAGGACGGCACCATGTCCGCGCTGTTGGGCGCGTCGCCGGGCGCGTCTACTGCGCCGTCGATCATGCTTGGCCTGCTGGATCGCGTCTTCCCGACTCAGGTGGCCAGCGACGAGTGGCAATCTACACTGACCGAGATCATTCCCTCGTACGGCCAAAAGCTGGCGGAGAACCCTGAGTTGTTGCGCGAGGTGCGCGCTTACACGGCACAGACGCTCAATTTAGACGAGCCCATGAACCTACCCAGCGCTGACGAGGCGTCGCAAGACGAGCCGAGTGCAGACGAAGAGAGCATGACAGAAGAGAGCATGACAGAAGAGAGCAGTACGGAAGCCGAAAGCACTACCGAGGCTTAAGCCACATGCGCTCCGTGCTCACTAGCGCCAGCCCTCGGGCTGGCGTTTTAGTGTTCGGCTGCGGCGACTTGCGTCAGCAGGGCGGCCAGTGCCTGGGCCGGTTTGCTGAGCTGGCCGCTAGCGCGATGAACGATACCGATATCGCGATGGAAGGTGTGCTCTTTCAAGTCGATGGCACGCACGCCCGCGGGCCAGCGCCGAAGGGCGCTTGGCTGCGGCACTAGCGCCACGCCCACGCCGTTGGCCACCAGCTGTATGATGGCGTCTAGCTCGTCTACCTCGCACACGTCCCTGACGTGACAGTGGTTGTCACGCAAGAAACGATCGACCTGACGGCCGCCGAACGAGGCACGATCGTAGCGGACGAACGGCTGTTGAGTGAGTAGCGCCCGCCAGTCATCCGTGGTTAGCCTGCGGCGCACCAGCAGACGAAACGGCTCATGGGCCAACGGCTGCCAGCGCAGGTCGCTATGCAGCGAAAACGGCGGTCGAATGATCACCGCCATGTCCAGTTCCCCTGCATCCACCTGGTTCATCAGTGCGAGAGACAGCCCCGGCACCACGCGGGAGCGGCATTCGGGAAACTGACGGTGAAAATGCGCCAATACGTTCGGCAGAAGCGAGCGTTGAATGGAGGCTATCGCACCCAAGTTGACGCGAGTGGCAGCTTCCTGTCCAGCAGAAGCGGCGCCTAAGGTGCCGTATAGGGCTATCAGTGCCTGCGCTTGTTGCAACGTCTCTTGTCCGCGCTTAGTCAGTACCGCTGCCCGCCCGCTGCGCTCGAACAGCGCTACGCCAAGCGCTGCCTCTAAACGTTTCATCTGCGCGCTGACGGCGGCTTGGGTCAGGCCGATATGCTGGCCCGCTGCCGCAAAGGTGCCGTGCTGGGCAACGGCGATGAGCGTTTTGAGTTCGCGGATCATGGTGAGATTTTCATCAATAAAATTTGTGAATAGATCAAAAAACAATTGATTTAATTTTTACATTGCGCCTTTTAGGATAGTGACACGGGTCAAGCGCAGCGCGCTAGCCGTGTACCAACAAAAGCACCTATCAGGAGACACCCATGAGCCTTTCCCCCTTTCACTTAGCCATTCCCGTTTATGACGTCGCTTTGGCGCGCACTTTCTACAACGATGTGTTTGGCCTAGAAGAGGGCCGTTCCAGCGATCATTGGGTCGATTTCGACTTTTTCGGACATCAGTTGGTGATCCATGAGCATCCCAAAACGCCCGGACAAGAGAGCGCCCACACCAACCCGGTAGATGGTCATAACGTACCGGTGCCTCACTTTGGGGTCATTTTGGAGTGGGACGAGTGGGAAGCGCTGGCCGAGCGCTTGAAAGCGCGTAACACCGACTTTGTCATCGAGCCTTACATTCGCTTCAAGGGCGAAGTGGGCGAGCAGGCCACCATGTTTCTGCTCGACCCCTGCGGCAATGCGCTCGAGTTCAAGGCATTCAAAGACAAGAGCCAGATCTTCGCTAAATAGGCAGGGCGTGTCTAAAGGCCACTAAGCGCGCAGCGCCTGCTCCTGGCGACGATGCTGAAGCGGTGACTCGCCAAAGTAGCGCTTATAGTCGCGGCTAAACTGCGGCACACTGCGGTAGCCCACCGCCAGCGCCGCCTGATTCACGTTATGGCTATCTTGCAATAAGAGCTGCTGCGCTTTGATCAAGCGCAGCCGCTTGAGATACTGAGCGGGCGAGGCGCGGGTAATCTGCTTGAAATGCTGGTGAAACGTCGACACGCTCATGTTCGCCTGCTGCGCGAGCCGCTCTACCGAAAAGTCCTCTGCAAAGTGGGTATGTAGCTGCGAGAGCACCTGCACGATGCGTGAATAGTTGCCGTGCCCCTGCACCAGCGCCCTCAAAGCCGGGCCTTGTTCACCTTTGAGCGCTTCGAACACCACGTCACGTATTCGGGCATCGCCCATGGCGCTGCACGCAACCGCATCGTGCAGCGTATGGGCCAAGCGCATGACGGCATCCTGCATCCCTTCGTTCATTGCGACCGATGCCATGGGCAAAGGCGCGGTGCTGCTTGGCGGGTATCCCTCGCCCATCGCGGTGACCATTTCACTGAGCAGTGCTGGGTCGAGTTTGACCGACATACCCAGTAGCGGGGCCTCGGGAGAACCGTACGTTTCGCACTCGAACGGCATGGGCAGCGTCTGGACCAAATAGTGCCCGGGGTTGTAGTGAATCTCTCGGTCGCCCAGATAGCCCACTTTGCGCCCCTGAGCGATGATGATGAGACAAGGGTCATACATCAGAGGTGTACGGACTTGCTGCCTGCCCAGGCAGAGCAGGCTGACGCGATCCAAGCGGGAAGGGCTGGGGCCGTCGCCTTTTACGAGCGGTATGATGAGGTCGGCAAGCGCATTACCAACATGTGCGGTACTGGCCACAAGGCCCTCCTTACGCAAATGCAGTCGAATCGTTCGCGAGAATTATGACGTTTTGCTGTGCATTTTTGTTATTTTATTACCCTTTTATAGAGAAATAAGCAAAAAAAACGTAGCTTCGTTCATCGCTATCTCCGCCTAGGCAGCCAATAATGAAAACACCTTCCGCCTCTGCGGGATGCATCAAAAAAGGAGTTTTCATGAGCCAAGCAAAATCTTACGCCGCGTTTTCCGCTGACAAGCCGCTCGCGCCGTTTACCTTTGATCGTCGTGAGCCTCGCCCTGACGATGTTGCCATTGAAATCCTTTACTGCGGCGTATGTCACAGCGACCTGCACTTTGCACGCAACGACTGGGGCATGACCCAGTATCCCGTGGTGCCTGGTCACGAAATCGTGGGCCGTGTGACGTCCGTGGGCAGCGACGTGACCCGTTTCAAAGCCGGTGATTTGGTCGGTGTGGGTTGTATGGTCGATTCCTGCCGCACCTGCTCCGCCTGTCAAGATGGCGTCGAACAGTACTGCTTGGAAGGCTTCACCATGACCTACGGCAGCCCGGACCGCCAAGACGGCACCATGACGCAGGGTGGTTATTCCGACGCCATCGTCGTCAGTGAGCACTTCGTGCTGAAAATGCCGGACGGTATCGATCTAGCCTCAGCAGCCCCCATCCTGTGCGCCGGTATCACCACCTACTCTCCGCTGAAGCATCACGGTGTAGGCAAAGGTCATAAAGTAGGCGTGATTGGTATGGGTGGCCTGGGCCATATGGGGGTCAAACTGGCCAAGGCATTGGGCGCCGAAGTGACGGTCTTCACGCGCTCCGATGCCAAGGTGGAAGAAGCCAAGCGTAACGGTGCCGACCATGTGGTGGTCTCCAGCGACCAGGCGCAAATGGACGCCGTGGCCGAGACGTTCGACTTCATGCTCGATACCGTGCCGGTTCAACACGACTTGAACCCTTACCTCGCATCGCTGAAGTACGACGGTACGCATATTCTGGTCGGCCTTCTAGAACCCATCGAACCGGCCATCGAAGCATTCAATCTGGTGTTCAAGCGCCGCGTCGTCGCAGGCTCTCTCATCGGCGGCATTGCGGAAACCGAGGAGCTGCTCAAGCTTTGTGCCGAGCAGAACATCTCTTGCGATATCGAAATGCTCGATATTCACAAGATCAACGAAGGCTTCGAGCGTATGGAGAAAGGGGACGTGCGCTACCGCTTCGTGATCGACATGGCGACGTTGAAAGATACCGCTGCCTAAGCCATCGTGCTCCAGCAAGCCCACCGCAAGTTGGCGGTGGGCTTTTTTGTTCGTTCGTTATGTCATCTTCGTTGGTAGACAAAGGTCTTAGTGTCTTCATATTACTTCCTGTGATGCTTTACCCTCGTGATGAGTGGGGTGACGACTAAAAAAGCATAAGGGAACAGAATGATGAAACGACTCTCCATAAAATGGAGCCTGACGGCGGCCCTGGCGCTGCTCGTCGTGATGATTGGCTTGATCAGTGCACTGGGGTTTTACACCAACACAACGAGTGATCGAGCACTCAACGAGATCAATAATATCAACGTGCGGCTTGCCAACTTGGCAAACCGTACTCAAGTGAACGCGCTCAGAGCGCAAACCTTCCTCGACCGTTCGGCCAGCTTCAGTACCCAAGGCAACCCTGACAAAGGGCAGCAGAGCTTAGCCATGGCGGCAGAGGCCGTGGCGGCAGCGCAAACCCGCTTCGCTGAGTTCTCGGCGATCCCGGTCACGCCGGGCAGCGAGCTGGCCCAACGGCGTGATAGCGTGGTCGAGGCCTACCATGCCTTTGTGACCGACGGCATCGTGCCGCTCTTGGACGCCGCGCCGTTTCAAATTCAGCGCCAACAGGAGGCGTTGGGGGAGCTGGGAGCCGACCTGGATGTCGCGATGGGCGAGTTCGTGGCCTACACCGAAGCACGCGGCCAGCAGGTCATGAGTCAGGTAGACCGCTTAGCGACGATCGGCGGCGCAGTGGCGATAGGTTTGCTGCTGTTTTCACTGCTGGCGGCGATCGCCATTCGTATCGCGATGATGCGTGGCGTGGTGAACCCGCTCCAGCAGGCGCTCGGCCATTTCGATCGCATCGCCAACGGTGATTTGACCGGGCGTATCGAGGACCGTGGACATAATGAAATTGGCCAGCTCTTTATCGGGCTGGCGACCATGCAAGAGAAACTGAAGACGCTGGTCATGTCCCTTCGCAGCAGCAGCGAGCACGTCTACAGCGGTGCCAGCGATATCTCATCGGGTAGCCAAGATCTCTCGTCGCGCACCGAGCAACAGGCCTCGGCGCTGCAGCAGACGGCCTCGAGCATGGAGCAAATGGCCACCACGGTGGGTAAAAATGCCGAGATAGCGCAAGAGGCCGATCAACTGTCGGTCACGGCGTCTCAGTCTGCCGAGGCGAGCGGTGAAGAGGTCGAGCGTACCGTTCAGCTCATGCGTGAGATCGCCGCCAGTGCCGACCGGGTCAACGATATTATCGGGGTGATCGACTCGATTGCCTTTCAAACCAACATACTGGCGCTGAATGCTTCGGTCGAGGCGGCCCGGGCTGGCGAGCAGGGGCGTGGCTTTGCGGTGGTGGCGAGCGAAGTACGTTCCCTAGCGACACGCAGTGCCGAGTCGGCCAAAGAGATACGGGGCCTGATCGAACAGACCACGTCGCAAATCACCACGGGCGCCACTCAAGCCGAGCGCAGCGGGGAGACCCTAAGCCAAACCGTCGATGCCATCCGCCAAGTCACCACGTTGATGGGCGAGATTTCCACGGCAACGCGCGAGCAAAATAGCGGCATCGAGCAGATCAATGCCGCGCTGACGGAAATGGACTCGGTGACGCAGCAAAACGCCGCGCTGGTGCAGCAAACCAGCTCGGCAGCCAGCGCGCTGGAAGCTCAGGCGAGCCAGTTGGCAACGCTGATGGCCACCTTCAGGCTGGCCGAAGGTAGCCAAGCGCCAGCGGCCAGCGCACCCACATTAGCGCAACCGCCGCAGCATGCGCCTGCCAAGCCCGCTACGTCTACGGCGGCGCCCAACAACGACGATTGGGATGAGTTCTAGCCAAGCAGCCATCTCGAACATCACGAAACAGGGCGGCTAGAGGGCCGCCCTGATGATGGATGCCGACATCGATAGGAAGGAGCGCGTTTTAAGCGTGGGCGACAACGCGAATACGTACGTAGTCCGCCGTCCAGTTACCTTGGCCGTCGCTTAGGCTATGGGCCAGCAGGTTGAGGGTGTTGTCGAAGATAGCGTCTTTCAGGTCCGGGTCTAACCCGTGAAAGAAGGGACTCGCAAAGGTGTCTAGCCAGCTTGCCATGCCTTTGGGTAGCGGCGTAGGGCGCGGAATGAGTTCGACGCTTTCCACACGAAAACCGACCGTTTGCAGAAGGTTGGTGTACTCCTGTGTGGTCGGAAAATACCAGGCGTGGCGTCCCTTCGAGCTAATGCCGCGAAACTGTAGCGAGGCAATCAGTGCGGTGCAGATCGCTGCCACATTGCCATGGCCACCAAACTCCGCCACGAATCGTCCGCCGGGTTTCAAAGCCCGCTTTATTCCCGCCAGCACGGCTTGAGGGTCGAGCATCCAGTGCAGCGCCGCATTGCTGAAGACCGCATCGAATTCGTGGTCGAAGGGCAATTGATGGCCGTCGATCACACGCGCCGTCACCCCTCGCTGTTGGGCGGCGGCGACCATCTCTTCTGACGCATCGATACCCAGCACGTCGGCGCCAAGTTGCATGATGCGCTCGGTAAGCGCACCGTCACCACAGCCCAAGTCCAAAATACGCTGTCCAGGCTGCGGCGATAGCAGGCGCACGACCTCCATACCTAGGTCAGGAACAAAGCTGGCGTGTTCCGCATACCGACCGGCGTTCCATGCCTGACCGGGCGGTGTGTGAGAGGCGTGTGACATATCGGCTTCCTAGCAACGTTAATAGGCCTGAGTATTACAAACAGTATAGCGAGCCTTGGCTATCCCGCGTGCAACAGTGCGTAAAAATTCTTTTATCCACCGTACGTTAACCCGCTTGAGTAGCTACCCAATCTTAGACAATAGCGTTACGCTGAAACCTCACCAGGGAGAGAGCCGGTATGAACCAACAACATCAAGCGGATGATAATTTTGAAGGGGGGGATCAGGGTCGTGAGGCGACCGGCCAGCGCGAACCCACCTCCCAGGCGTCCGGTACTCAGCAGGAAACACGAGAAGCGAATTTGCCTTCCAGAGCGGCCGTGGTGCATCAGCATTTACGCCTAGAAGGGCAAAAAGAGCTCTCAAGAGACTCCATGGCGTTGCTATGGTCAGCCATTGCAGCGGGGATTTCGATGAGTTTCTCCATGGTGGCACGTGGCGTACTGCATGCCCATCTGCCGCAAACCGATATTGGCTTTTTAGTCGAGTGTTTAGGCTATACCGTGGGCTTCATCGTCGTCATTTTGGCCCGCCAACAGTTATTTACCGAAAACACGGTCACTGCCGTTCTGCCTGTGATGAGCCGACCCACGTTACCCAATCTGGGAGCATTGGGCAGGCTATGGGGCGTGGTATTGGTAGGCAACCTGATGGGGGCGGCGCTCTCCTCGTTTACTTTTTTGCACATGCCGATGTTCGACGAAGCGACGCACCAGGCGTTCATCGCGCTAGGAGAGCACATGATGGCCAACACGCCCATGGAAATGTTCTCTAAAGGGATTCTCGCTGGTTGGATGATTGCGACCCTGGTATGGCTGATTCCCGCTGCCGATCAAGCCAAAGTGTGGATGATCATCATCGTGACCTATGTCATGGCGATTGGTGAATTCACCCACATCATCGTCGGCACCAGCGAAGCGCTGTATTTGGTGTTCGATGGCCATATTACATGGTCCGACGCGGTTGTCGGGTTCGCGCTACCGACGCTGGCTGGTAACGTCATTGGCGGTACCTTCATTTTTGCGCTGATCAGCCATGCCCAGATTCGCGGCGACGTCGAGGCGCAGCGAGAGTGTAAGCAGGGCCTGTTCAACCGTCGCCAGCGCTAACTTTCTCAATAGACGATTACTCAGGAGGCAACTGGTATGAATGATGTCATCAAGCTACTGAACGCCCACCGTTCGATTCGTAAATTCACCGATCAAGCGATCCCCCAAGGCCTGCTGCGTGAACTGATTCAAGCGGGCCAAGCGGCGGCAACGTCGAGCCATGTACAGGCATATACGGTGATCCATGTGAAAGATGCCGCTAATCGAGAAGCCATCGCGGAGCTGGCCGGAGGCCAAGGCTACGTAGCCAGCAGCGCGGCGTTTTTGGTTTTCTGTGCCGATATGAAGCGACCTACGGAAGCGTCTGAGCGCACCGGTGCCAACGTCGAACGCGGTATGACAGAACAGCTCTTGGTGGCCACCGTGGATACGGCGCTGATGGCACAAAACGTGGCAGTCGCGGCGGAGTCCGAGGGCTTGGGCATTTGCTATATCGGTGGCATTCGCAATAACCCGGAAGCCGTTAGTGAACTATTGCGCCTGCCAGCCCATGTGTATCCCGTGTTCGGCATGTGCCTGGGCTACCCAGCACATCAGCCGGAAGTGAAGCCGCGCCTGCCCGTTGAAGCGATTCTGAAAGAGGACTACTACACTGAGGATAGCGATCATGTAGCCGCCTTTGACGACACCATGCAGGCGTACTATCAATCGCGTAGTAGCGGTAATAAAAACAGTGATTGGTCGCACAACCTAACCCCTCTATTCGATAGCAAGCTGCGCCCCCATATGCGTGACTTCTTGGTGAAACGCGGCTTTACCATGAAATAAGGAGTCCTCTATGTCTCTACAGCGTGCCTATGTGCTACTGGCCGGGCTTTATAGCCTGTTACCCGTCATGGGCGTCGTGGCGATCTTTGCCGGCGGGGGAACGCCGCTGGCCATGGCGCACTTGTTCTTCGGAGCGCTAGGCGTGGTGGGGCTGTGGGGATACATCTTGAATCGCGCCATGATGAGCCAACGCATGTGGCGGCCGCTGGCAGCGGTCTTGTTGGTCGGTAGCGTGATTCAGCTCGTCATCATGCTGACCATGCCGGTATCGGGCGTACTGTTGACTTGGATGCTGACCAGCAGCATTTTCGCTGTTCTGCTGGCGGTCCTCCTCTACCACTACGGTAACCGCGACCAGCCGTTATGGGCCACCGACGAAGAGCGTGATGCGGCCAAGCGGCTGGCGACGCTGTTGGAGCAGCAGTCGAAAGTCACGCTGGTGTACCGGGAGCCGGGGCATGAAAATAGCGTCAACGTCGTCAAAGCTGGCAACGACTACCTAGCCAACGTGACGCGTCGCTACCAAGCGGACGATGAGCATCGGCAGGAAACCTTCGAGCGCCGTTTTCGGCATCCTGAAACGCTCGTGTATTTCGTCGATAAGTTTGCCAGCATCTCGCCCACTAGCGTTTCGACGTCGTCCTCCATGACGCCTGCCGTTTAGGGGAAACGTCTATCGGCAAGAGGGGCAGAGCGATGCCAAAAGCTGCACAGCCAGCTGCGTTTTGATGGTGTGGTACAGCGGGACGATGCGCTTGGGCAGATGCGCCTCCGCTACCCGCTGGTCGATGTAGTAGGGCGCTCGGCTGCCGCAATAATTGATCACCCCACCTACTTGTTGAAAATGCAGTCCGGACGCTTTCAATAAACGGCTAAAGCGAGGCTCCAACATGGCAAAGACATGGTGGCGCCCGCTCAACCCCACCATGGCCGTGGCGGCAAGAAAGAGGCTAAGACTCAACAAGGCCGGGCTCTCTTTGATGCTTTCGTAAGGCGTTTGAGCCGTTGGTGAAGTCGAAGGGAAGTCCTGAGAGGCAAGCTCAGGACGCGAGAGCGGTTTTTTCCGCACGGTGGGGTGGACGGCCAATCGCGACACTTCGCACGTTTTGTCAGAAGAAAAGGCATGTGGATGGGTATCAGGCATGAAGAGAGGAGCAGGATAGTACGCTTCCAACGGTAGGGAACATAAAGGTCGACCACGGACGGGTTCGATCAACACGACCCTGACGCAGCCCACGTCGATACCCGTCGCGTTATGGTGAAGCAAGCAGAGCAGTGAGTGTTGATCGTGTGCGTCGCACTCGATGTTCAGCGTGTTTTCATTACCAATGGCATAGTTGAGTTCTTCGATGAAGACCGCGTGGCGCAGCGCAAACGCTCGATATTGTTCGTCTGGGGTCTGGGCAATGAGCAACGTAAAGTGGTCATTGAAAAACGTTGGGCTAAACGTGCTCTCTTGAAGCGTATCAGGTGGCGTCCTGGTGGGTTTTATTGTCGTTATCCCCATCGTTCATCCTCTCAGTAGCTGCGCTAGGGGCAGTGGCTTGCCTAGATGAAAGCCTTGCCCGTATGTAATACCGTACCCTTGTAGGATAGGCAGTAGCGGCGCTTGGTCGACGAACTCTGCTATGGTTTGCTTGCCAAACCCTTTGGCGATGTCGGCTATGGCTTTCACGATGGTATGGCTATCGGGACTGATCAATAAGCTACGAATGAACGAGCCGTCTATTTTGATGTAATCCACCGGTAGCTGGCCCAAATAGTGAAAGCTGCTAAAGCCAATACCGAAATCGTCCAATGCCGTGCGGCAGCCTAAATCGCGCACCGTTTGTAACACGTTGCGTGCGGTCGAAAAGTCGGTGATCGCAGCGGTTTCGGTGACTTCGAGAATCAAATGATGAGGGTCAGCGCCACTACACTGCAGCTCGTCGGTTAGATACTGCTTTAGCTCCAAGTCATGCAGCGACTGCCCTGACAGATTCACCGCCAAGGAAATACCGCGATCTTGCAGCGTACCAAGCGCTTGCACGCTATGCTGGATGACCCATCGGTCCAGCGGTACCACCAAGCCACTCTGTTCGGCAATGGCAATGAAGTGCTGTGGAGCGATCAGGTTGCCGTCGGGATGGCGAAGACGCAGCAGTACTTCATAATGTTTGATATCTTGATCGGCCAAACGCACGATGGGTTGCACCATCAGTTCGAAGCTGTCGTTTTCCAGCGCGTGATGCAACTGCTCTACCCAATACACGCGATCCTGTAACTCGTCTTTTGCGTTTTCGGCCTGGGATAGGAGATACCAACGCTGGTGAGTGCTCTCCTTGGCTTTGTACATCGCCATGTCGGCGCTCGCCAGCAGATCGGCGGGGTTGCGCCCGTGAAGTGGGAAGAGCGCAATGCCCATGCTGGCGGAGATATGGTGCTTTCTGCCCGCCGATTGGAAACCGATCCCGCTTAGCAGCTGATGAATATACCCCGCCATGCTAATGGCCTGCTCGCTGCTGACCCCTTCCAGCAGCAGCGCGAACTCATCCCCACCCAGGCGTGCAATGATGCTGCGCTGGCCAAGGTTCAAGAACAGCGTCTCGGCGACCTCGCGCAGAAGATGATCGCCAACGTGGTGGCCGCTGAGCTCGTTGATCTCTTTGAACTGATCCAAATCCAGCAGCAAGATGGCGCCTTCGCCGTTGTGCAACAGCGCATTTTGCAGGGCATCCTGAAAATAGCGGCGATTGAACAGCTCCGTGAGCGGGTCGCGTTCTGCTAACCAAATCAGCCGCTCTTCGGCTGCTTTGCGTTCGGTAATGTCCAACCCTACCGAAATGCACAGCGCCTCTTCCCGGGGGCTAGCGGGCAGGACGGAGTGGTACCACGCAACGATGCAGCAGCGTTTATTGGCGGTTTGTAGGGTTTTCTCTTCCTGGTGTGGCGCGGACGATGCGGAATCGAACGACGCATCTTTTGCCATGAAGCGTCCCGGCAGCGCCGTGTGGCGGGCTTGATCGAAAATATCGCTAAAGTGGCGGCCAATGAGTTCGCTATCTTTCAGCGCCAAGCGAGTGCGGGTGTAGTCGTTGATCCGCCGAATACGCCCTTCCTGGCTATGTACCACGATAAATACCTGAGCGGTATCTAGCAGACTGTTGACGAAATCTCTCTCATGAGCCAGCTCGTCGATACGCTCGGCCAACTGGCGGCTGTTTTCGGTCACGCTGGCTTCCAAGTTCGCTAACTGGTTCGCCAGCGTGCGAGTCGCGCGCTCTACCACATCGATTTCGTTGGAGAGCCGTGGCGTGCGCGCAGGCAGTTTGCCGCGTACCTCCGTAAAGTCCCTTCTGGCCAGCGCCGGTAACAGCGCGGCCACTCGACGTAGGCGTGCCATGGGACCCAGTAGAATGGCGAGGAGTAACAGTTGAGCAGCCAGCCTGCCACGCCGAGCAGCAGCAGCGTATTGGTGGCTTTCTGAATCGCGACGACCTGCGCCGTCACATCGGAAATCAGCAGAAAATAGCCGGTGCTGCGCCAGTCGGCATCGTTCTCCATGTAAACGGCGCTGAGTTCTAAGTCGCGCTGCGCGTAGGACAGGTTGAGCGGCCGTTTGGCCAGTTCCGCAATGGGCGCCGAGCGCGCCGCGCGTTCCAGCAGAGGCAGCGTCGTCTCGCGGCTGGTAAGGGCAACCAAGTGGCCGTTCCACTCCGGCAGCTGGCGGCTCGCCTCTAAGCGGTTCGTGCCGGTGTAGCCCGCCACTAATAGGGCAACCTCACTACCAGAAACTTCTCTGGCTTCCCGGGTCACGTCAGCCAGCGAACGAGACAGCACCACCATGCCAATGCTGCTGCCTGCCAATAAAATAGGCACGGCGGCGAACTGCTGACAGGTCAGCCCGCAGCGCAGCGTGGTCATCGGGGCCTCGCTTGACAGCACCTCGTCGACCCAGCCCTCGACGGGTATATCTAACGGGGGGTGGTTGCCACCGGAGTGGCCGAGCAACCGTCCCAATGGGTCGAACACAAAGACCTCGTCCACACCCGCCTCCAATTGCAGCGGTGGCCACTGATCGCGTAGCGCGTCATCGATGGCGGTAACATCGCCGATGGACAGTGCCTCGCCGAGGGGGGCTGCTGAAGCAGTGAGCCCCGCCAACTGGCGTAAGTTATCGGCAGAGCGTTGAAGGGCAAGGCGTATCTCGCGCTGCTGGCGCTCGTGATGGGCCACGCGGCTATTGGCAAACTGCTGGGTCAGGTGGTGATGCCCAAGCCAAATGAGCAGTGCCACCAACGTCAGCAACAGAAGGCTGCTAAGCGCGGTGACCCGCCAAGCGAGGCTAAACCGATGACGTGCTGGTAAAGAAGAAAACCGACTCATCACAGCAGTTCCCGATCAGGTCCATGGGTTAGAAGCGCAGCGATAGTTGAAAAAGCAGCATATTCCAGCGTTGGCGTGTGGCGTTGGCGTCTGGATTGTCTTGATTGGGTAGCCAGCCAGTGCCATCCACCGCGTGGTACTCGCCTGCCAACATCAGCCTGGGCGTGGGCGTCCACTGCACGCCCAGTGTCAGGTCGTCGGCAAACTGTGAATGGGCCGGGCCAAGGCCTGCCTGCTGATAGCGCTGGCCCGAGCGGTCGTCAGTGTCGTTGATCAAGCGATCGAAACGGACCAGCCCGCTCCAGGTAGGCGTAAAGCGGTACTGATATTGCACGTACCAGCTCTCGCCGGTGATATCGAAGGTGCGCGGCAAGGAGTCGCCGTCGAGGGACTGTTGGCGACGCGCGTACTCGGCGGTTAGGCTCCAGTACTCATCGTTGTACTGAAGCGAAGCGATCCAGGGCTGGAACTCGAAATCGGCAGCCTGGCCGCCAAGCGATGTATCGAGGTTCACCTTGGCGGTACTTAGCGCCGCGACCCACTGGCCGGTAGGGTCTTCGAAAAGCAGTTGGGCAATCGCGGAAGGCTCTGCCGCCGAGACATCCTGCGCCGCACCATTGAAGAGCTGGCGCGTGAGCGTCGAGCCGGTTTGCGGGCGGCCAAGCCCACTGCGAAAACGCAGCGTGCCTGCGTCAGTGTAGGCTTCCCAATAGACGCTCACGCCATCGGCGGCCAGGCCCAGGGCGCGGGTGCGATCGAAATAGATAGATTGCGGCAGTAAGATGCTGGGCCGTGTGAACGCCACGTCGCGGGTTTGGTTGTAGAGTCCGAAAGGGTTCTTGAAACGTCCGAGCTGAACGCCCACCGTGCGTGAGGTATTGGAGCTCATTTGATAGTCGATGACGCCGTAATCCAGCGTGGGCTCGGCATCCTCGGTGTCGCCGCCAGCGCGGCGGCTCAACAGTTGGGCGGCCACCAGAACCTTACGGTGAGGACGAAACGACGCGTTCAACCCAAGCTCGGTGAACTCCAGGCTGCCTGCGTGATCGCTACTGGCACCAAAAAAATCGTTATCATCGGTGACCACCAGCGCTTGGCTAAGAAAGCCATGTACCTGCAGCGTATCGCTTGGGTGGTCATTACCATGAGCGCCCAAGGGCAGCAGCGTCAGCAGCCCTGCAGCCAGCCATGACGTGAGTAGGGAACGTTCACTCCATTGAAATGACACGGACGCTCTCATCCAGGTACTCCCTTTCAAGGTAACCCAGCGCGCCGGGTGTGCTAGCGACTTGCTGACGCATGTCGGCTTGGTCGCGTGCTCGGTTAGGGGCTTGCCCCATGCCGGAAAATACCATTCTGTCCCATGCTAACTGTAGTTGATGGGGGTAGACCCCCAACTGCTCTTTGCTAAATCGGCCGTGAACCGGGTCCCGATTGGGTAACACGTACACTTGCGCAGCCTGTCCGTTGGGCCAAGTGCGCTGGCGCATGGCGAACATGGCGCGCGCGGTATCCCGGCTAACGTTGGCAGTGCCCACCGACGGGTGGGCAATCAAAACGATCGTGTTCGGTAATTCGTTGGGCTGGGCTGACGCGGGGGTCAAAAGCAGGCCAACGGCCATGAGCGCTGTCAGGGAAGCGCTCAGCAGCGTACGTCGCGGCCTCTTAGACGGCATGACCTAAGGGGTGTCCGTGCTGGCCAAACGTCAGCGTGATGCCTCCTGTGGGGAGTGCCCACCCATTAGCTGTGAATGAATAAATGACGCGTCTCCCTTGCGACGTACGACCAAAAAAGAGCAGCCAGAGCCAAACGCTTATCGACTGTATTCAACGACGCAAGCGACACGCAATGGCAAAAACTGACCAGGGTGTCATGGTAATTTACATCACCTTTCGCGTGCGTGCGTTGGCCTGTATCAACGGTGGTGTAGGTAGCCTGGCTTACTCGCTGACGAGCTCCAGCAGGCGATCAGGATAATCGGTAAACAGGCCATCGACGCCTAGCGCCATCAACCGCTTCATCTCGTCCTGCTCATTGATGGTATACACGTGAACCGACAGGCCATGTGCCTGCGCCTGACGAACAAAATCAGCATCGATGACCTCTTGGCCCCGGTAGGCGGCATTGGTGCCAATCCCCACGGCGTATTCGGCAATGCGCTCGAAATCCTCATCTCGGATGCTGTCGGCCCCCGGCGTGGTGTCGTTCCACTCGGTCAACGTGGCGCTATCCTGCTCGCTTGGGGAGTACCAGAGCAGTTGAATGAGCGGCACATGGGGGTTCGCCGTACGCACTTTGAGCAGGCTCTCTTGGTCGAACGACTGCACCAGCACACGGCCTTGCTCGATCATGTCGTAGGCTTCCAGGCGTTCGACCAAGGCTTCTTCCAAGCCAGGGTTGAGGTCGGGGGATTTGGTCTCGATGTAATAGCGGGTCGTATGACCGAAATGATCGAACAGCTCGTCCAGCGTCAGGATTTGCGCACCGCGATACTCCTCTTCCGTACGCTCGGGGTGGGCCTCGTGGAACCATGTCCCCGTATCCAGCGTCTTTAACTCGGCCAAGGTGTAATCGTGAATATGGCCTTCGCCGTCGCTGGTACGCTCGAGGGTGTCATCGTGAAACAGCACCACCTCGCCATCGGCGCTGAGCTGCGCGTCCAGCTCTAAATAGTCTACGCCCCAACGGTGGGCGAGTTCGTAGGCCGCTAACGTACTTTCCGGTGCGTGGCCGCTTGCGCCGCGGTGGGCAATCACCTGGAAACTAGTTAAATCCTCACGCTGCTGTAACAACGGCGTATCGTTTGCCGCCGTAGCAGCGGTAGCAATGCCTGCGATCACCATCGGAGTCATCAACAGAGCAGTCATCAGGGAATAGCGCGACATAAACACTCCTTGAAAACGAGTCATAACGAAGGTCATGTAACGACCTTAACCTCGCCACATGACAAACGCACGCAGCGTCGTTGGGAATAGTGCAATGACCGTTGAATCAGTAACGGGAAACGTAAAAGCGACCAAGCATCGCCGAATGTTTTAGTCTGCTGGATAGCGTTATCAAAAAGAACCACTACAGAGGTGCGTTATGACCCAACCGCTCAGCGTCGGAGCGCGAGTTCTGCGTTTTGTCATCGCTTTGTTAGCAGGCATTATCCTGGGGAGCGTGGTGCAGACTCAGATCAATCTGGCAGCACTACAAGCGTTAGGCGTGGCTATCCCGTTTAGCGTAAGAGCATCGACTACCGGGAAAGATCTCATCCACTTTGCCCCCCTTTATGCAGCCGTACTGCTGCCTGGGTTTGCCATGTCACAGGTTGCTGCTGCGCTGATAGTTCGCCGAAAGGTGAGGAAGTGTCGCGCGCTGATTCACGCCTTAGCGGCCGTGGTCGGGCTGTGGGTCACTTTTTGGCTGGCGAATGCCTTTGCGCCCATGCCCACGTTGATTGCGGCGACTCGCGGGCCGTTAGGGTTGGTAGCCATGCTGGCTACGGCAGGGCTTGCGGGGTGGCTATTGGCAGTGCTCACACGTGGCAGGAGTAACGCTCGAGGGGCGGCCAACATAGCCGTGATGGCAGGGGCGTTACTACTGCCCGTGGCACCTTCGGTAGACGCTCAGCCTGCTCAAAGCACCTACCAAATAGACGTTTTAACGGAGGGCTTGGCGTATCCGTGGTCGCTGGCATGGTTACCCGATGGGCGCATGCTGGTCACCGAGCGCCCTGGGCGTCTTCGGCTGTTAAGCGCGCAGGGCGAGACACTGGTGGAGTCGCTGGGGGGTATTCCCGACGTTTATGCCTCTGGGCAATCGGGCCTTTTTGATGTGCTGTTATCACCCCAATTCGAGCAAGACCAACAGCTCTATCTTAGCTATGCCTGTGGCACCGCTAGCGCTAACCACACGTGCTTGGCGAAAGCGACGCTCGGGGAGAATCGCTTGGAGCAAGTGGAAGAGATATTTCGCGTACACCCAGCAAAAAGCGGCGATGCCCACTTTGGCGGCCGCCTCGCGTGGCTTGCGGATAATACCCTGGTCATGACCCTAGGCGATGGGTTTGATAACCGCGAAGAAGCGCAGCGAACGACCAGCCATATTGGCGGGATTGTGCGCCTGAATCCAGATGGCAGCGCCCCAAGCGATAACCCCTTCATCGCAGATGCTAACGCACTGCCAGCGCTTTACAGCATTGGCCACCGCAACGTGCAGGGGCTGGTCTTCGATGACGCCAATCAACGTCTCATCGCCCACGAGCACGGCCCACGAGGCGGCGATGAGTTAAACGTGATCACCCCAGGAGGCAACTACGGTTGGCCTATTGCCACTGGGGGACTAGATTACACCGGCGCTCGGGTATCCCCGTTTGAAGCGTATCCCGGCATGCTGCCACCTGCGCTTGAATGGACGCCCTCCATCGCACCTTCCGGTCTAGCGCTATACCAAGGTGAACTGTTTCCCGAATGGCAGGGCGATCTACTCGTCGGTTCGTTGGTCAATCGTGAGGTCCGCAGGGTGCGGCTGCGCGAAGACGGCGGCGCAGAAGAGGTAGAGAGGCTGTTCGGTGAGCGGGATGCCCGAATTCGCGATGTGCGGGTCGGCCCCGAAGGGGCGGTGTATCTGCTCACCGACAGCCCAGATGGGCAACTGCTGCGGGTGATGCCCCGTTAATCAACTAAACTGAATAAAGAAAGCGCTAACAGTTAGGTTGCTCAGGAGATGTCATGATTCATAAGGAACATCACCGCTCTCATCGGTCGGGCTGGTTAAGGGCCGCTGTACTAGGCGCCAACGATGGCATTGTGTCGACTAGCAGCTTGATTTTAGGGGTAGCCGCAGCGGCTACGGCACAAAGCGATATTTTGCTGGCAGGGGTGGCAGGGTTAGTCGCTGGGGCGATGTCGATGGCGGCGGGGGAGTACGTCTCAGTCAGTTCGCAATCGGACACTGAGCGGGCCGATTTGGCCATGGAGCGGAAGGCGTTAGCGCACCATTTCGATGACGAAAAAGAGGAGCTGGCCGCCATCTATGTCGAGCGTGGCCTGACGCCTGAGCTGGCCCACCAAGTCGCGGAGCAGCTGATGCAAAAAGATGCCTTGGGGGCACATGCGCGGGATGAAATCGGCATTACCGATGTGAGCCAAGCGCGGCCATTGCAGGCAGCGTTCTCATCGGCGGTGATGTTTACCCTCGGTGCGCTGCTACCGCTACTCGTCGCTTGGTGGGCACCCTTAGTGCTGCTGATACCTCTCGTTGCCATTGCGTCATTGGCGTCGCTGGCGCTGTTGGGTGCACTGGCCGCCAAAGTGGGCGGTGCGCCAGTGCGTACCGCCGCCTTACGCGTGCTGTTTTGGGGCGCGCTGGCCATGGCGTTGACATCGCTGATTGGCCGATTGTTTGGCGTTATGGCATAACCTGTATATGTCCATCGCTTGTAAGGAGAACGCGCATGCTGGCCTATACCATGGTGGGAACGAAAGACCTCGCGCGTGCTCTGCGGTTCTATACGCCGCTGTTCAATGCCATGGGGCTGGATATTTGTTGGCAAGATGATAGTTGCGTCTCATTCGGTGACCCGGACGATGTCAACGTGCCCCAATACTTCGTAGGCTACCCCTTCGATGGTCACGAGGCCACCGTCGGCAATGGCACCATGACCGCTTTCCAATTCGCCGATATCAAAGAGGTCGACACCCTGCATCACCTCGCCCTGGAAAGCGGTGGAAGCGACGAAGGCGCACCGGGTTTTCGCCCGCAGTATGGCGACGGTTTCTACGCCGCCTATGTGCGCGACCCCGATGGCAACAAGCTGGCGTTCGTGGTGTATCCGCACCGAGTAAAACTCTAACCTTTCAACTCCCTTAGTAACCAATCCACCAGCGCTTCGCTGCGGCGGGCGTTGGTGTGTTTGGGTAGCCATAGGCAAAGTCTGGCCGGGGTTTCGATGCTGCCCCAGGGGGCGACTAGCCGGCCGCTGTTTAGGTCGTCCTCCACCAGTAGCCTAGGGGCGATAGCTACCCCCAAGCCCGCTACGGCGGCTTCCATTAAGTAATAAAGATGCGCGAAACCTTGGCCCTTCTTCAGAGCCGTTTCCAAGGTGCTGCCATTCAACTTTTGAGCGGCTGCCCACTGGGGCCACGCTTGGGGGCGCGAGGCGGTATAAAGGAGCTTATTGGCAAATAGCGTTGCCGGATCAGCGTTTTGGCAAACGCTAGCCAAGCGGGGGCTGGCGACGGCGCAAATTTCCTCAGGCATCAGCGTGATCAATTCACCCTCTTCAGGCCAGGGCGGTTCGAAAAAGGCCAGCGTGACACTGGTTTCCGGCTGCCCAGGCTGCTCGGCATCGCTCACCACCACCTGAAGTTTTAGCTCCGGCAGCGCTTGGTTCAAGCGGTCTAAACGAGGAATCAGCCAGCGGGCCAGCAGACTGCCGGGGCAGGCCAGGGTAAACGGCGCTTCTTCCACCTCATGCTTGAGCCGGGTGCAACTATCCCTGAGTTTAGCGAAGGCTTCCCCCACGCCGCTTTGCAACCGTTCACCGTGGTGAGTGAGCACTAGCCCCCGCCCAGCTTTGGTGAACAGCGCCACGCCAAAATGCTCATCCAAGCTCTTTAGCTGGCGGCTTACCGCGCCGTGGGTCACGCTTAGCTCATCGGCGGCGGCGGTTACGCTGCCTAGCCGGGCGGTGGCTTCAAAGGCGCGTAGGGCGCTTAAGGGCGGCAGGCTGTGTTGCATGGATGTCTCTTTCAATAGTTGCGTAAAACTCACAGGTTGGTGCCATCTTATCGATTTTTCTTCCCGCCTGCCTGCGCTAACGTCATCACAACCCTAAATCGCCCCAAAACGCAGAGGTCGTGATGAATAAACCTTTAAGCCTACCCGATGCCAACGGGCTGTTTGGCAGTTTCGGTGGCCGCTTTGTCGCCGAAACTCTAATGCCGCTGATTCTTGAACTGCAGGATGAGTACGCCACCGCCAAAAACGACCCTGAATTTCAGCGCCAGCTCGCCTATTTTCAGGGCGACTACGTCGGCCGCCCCAGCCCGCTCTACTTTGCCGAGCGGCTCACCGAGCACTTCGGCGGCGCGAGCATTTACCTCAAGCGTGAAGAGCTAAACCACACCGGCGCACACAAGATTAACAACTGCATTGGTCAAGTATTGTTGGCCAAGCAAATGGGCAAAAAGCGCATCATCGCGGAAACCGGCGCAGGCATGCACGGCGTTGCCACCGCTACCGTGGCTGCGCGTTTTGGTTTGCCCTGCGTGATTTACATGGGTGTCACCGACATCGAGCGCCAGCAGCCCAACGTATTCCGCATGAAACTGTTAGGGGCGGAAGTAATTCCCGTCACCTCAGGCACCGGCACGCTTAAGGATGCCATGAACGAAGCGCTGCGCGATTGGGTAACGAATGTCGACGACACCTTCTATATCATTGGCACCGTGGCAGGCCCGCACCCGTACCCGGCGATGGTGCGCGATTTTCAAGCGGTGATTGGTCATGAAACCCGCGCTCAGATGCTCGAAAAACAGGGCCGTTTGCCGGACTCCCTGGTGGCTTGCATTGGTGGCGGCTCCAATGCGATGGGGCTGTTTCACCCCTTCCTGAATGACGCCGATGTGAAGATGATTGGCGTGGAAGCAGGCGGCAAAGGCGTCAACAGCGGCCTACATGCTGCCAGCCTGAACGGCGGCACCCCCGGCGTGCTGCACGGCAACCGCACCTACCTGCTGCAAAACGAAGATGGTCAGATTATCGACGCTCACTCTATTTCCGCAGGGCTCGATTACCCTGGCATTGGCCCCGAACACGCCTGGCTGCACGAGCAAGGGCGGGTCGAGTACGTTTCCGCCACCGATGACGAAGCGCTGGAAGCATTCCAAATCTGCTGCCGCCAAGAGGGCATCATCCCCGCGCTAGAAACTGCCCACGCCCTGGCTGAAGTGGCTAAGCGCGCGCCGACACTTCCCCGCGAGCACCTGATGGTGGTTAACCTCAGCGGCCGTGGTGACAAGGACATGAACAGCGTGGCCCAGCATCTGGGCGATCGCTTTGGCATGAAGCACTCATGAGCGCGATACAGGAGACTCCCATGCAACCTACCTTGCAACGTACTTCTCGGCTCGACAGCTGCTTTACCGCGCTCAAACAGAAAAACCGTCCGGCGCTGATCAGCTACCTCACCGCTGGCGACCCGGATGCCAAGACCTCTCGCCGTCTGCTGCACGGGTTGCCGGAAGCAGGCGTGGATATCATTGAACTCGGCATGCCGTTCAGCGACCCCATGGCCGATGGCCCCGCCATTCAAAAAGCCGCCCTGCGCGCGCTGGAAAACGGCCAGACCCAAGCCAAAACGCTGGAGATGGTGCGCCAGTTCCGTGAACAAAACAGCACCACCCCCATCGTGCTGATGGGCTACTACAACCCGATTTACTGCTACGGCGTCGAGCGTTTTCTCACCGATGCCGCCAAGGCCGGGGTAGACGGGCTGATCGTGGTAGATCTACCGCCCGAACACGACGAAGAGCTGTGCCAGCCTGCCGCCCAGCACGGCATCGATTTTATCCGCCTCGCCACGCCCACCACCGATGCCAAGCGCCTGCCCAAAGTGCTGGCCAACGCTTCCGGGTTTATCTACTACGTTTCCGTGGCGGGGGTGACGGGCGGCAGCGCCCCCACACCGGAGCGTTTAGAAAGCGCCGTTAATCAGCTGCGCGAACACACGCCGCTGCCCATCGCCGTAGGCTTTGGTATCCGCACCGCCGAACAGGCCGCCACCATTGGCCGCTTCAGCGACGCCGTGGTCGTGGGCTCTGCGCTGGTAGACTGCATCGAACATGCCAGCAGCGGTGATGACGCCGTGACGCGGGTGCATGGGTTGGTGAAAGAACTGGCTGCCAGTGTGAGAGGGTGCCGAGAAACGCGGCAGGAGCGTGCGGGTTTGCCAGCCTGAAGGAAGTGGGAAAGCGCTATCAAAAACACAGAGCGGGCCATCATGGCCCGCTCTGTGTTTTACTGAATCCACCACGCACAACTTGCCGTTGTTTCTAGAAAACAGGCATCATCCACGTTTGACGGCGGGATAACGTCACGTGTACTCAAACAGAGGAAAACCATGGGCAAGCTCTTTTCATTGCTGGTACTGCTGGGGTTGGGCTACGCAGGCATCTATTTCTACTACGGCGTGGTGATCGAGAAGGAAGTCGAGCAGCAGTTAGAAGCCCGTGGGCTGTCATCGGTGAGCGTGGATGACGTCGAGTACGATTGGCTGGCCCCGGTGAGCGACAGCGCCAATGTTGCCGTGACGCTTAGCTACCGTGGCTCCCAGGCAGCAGTCAATGTGCAATTACAAGGCCACCCGCTGTTCTCTGATGACGTCACGTTACAGCTCGATAGCCTGCAAGCGCTGCGCTTGGGCCTTAGTTTCGGTCAATAAGATTTCTGAAAGGACACCCCCATGTTTACCGGTCTGAGTGCGTTTCCGCTGACTCCCATGAACGAGCAGGGCATCCACGAGCAGGAATTTATCCAGCTGGTGAGCCGTTTGGCGCAAGCGCAGGTGGATTCCATCGGCGTGCTGGGCTCCACCGGAAGCTACGCCTATTTGAGCGTGGAAGAGCGGGCTCGGGTGGCCAAGCTGAGCGTGGAAAACGCCGCTGGGGTGCCCGTGGTGGTGGGCATTGGCGCGCTGCGCACCCGGGATGTGCTGGCCAATGCCGAACATGCCCAGCAGGCCGGGGCGAGCGGGCTACTGTTAGCGCCTGTTTCTTATCAAAAGCTGACCGATGACGATGTGTTCAACCTGTTCAGCACCGTTAGCCGCGCTATCAGCGTACCGCTGTGCGTGTACGACAACCCTGGCACCACGCATTTTACGTTCAGCGACGAACTGCACGGGCGCATTGCCGAGCTGCCCCAGGTGCGCTCGATCAAAATTCCGCCGGTGTCCAACCATCCAGACGAGGCCAACGCCCGCGTGGCGCGGCTGCGGGCGCTGATTCCCGAGGACGTGACCATCGGGATCAGCGGCGACCCCGCCGCCGCCACGGGCCTGCTGGCAGGCTGTGATGCGTGGTACTCGGTGATCGGCGGGCTCTATCCAGAACTCGCGCTGGCGCTCACCCGTGCCGCCCAAGCGGGCGACACTGAAGAAACCCAAGCCCGTTCCGACGCCTTGGCCCCGCTATGGGCGCTCTATCACGACTATGGTGGCAGCCTGCGGGTGGTGGCGACCATGGCCGAACTCACTGGCCGCGTGAGCGCCCCCTGCCTGCCTCAGCCGCTGAACACCCTGCAAGGGGAGGCCCGCCAACAGGTGGCAGCGGTGATCGAAACTCTGAGCCTTCACTAAACCGCATCGAGCGAAGCGCACGTGGTTTACAGCTCTTGCGCCCCACGCCGCAGCCAGTCGTGGGCGAATGCCAGCTTGCGCAGCGCCACGTCAGAAAGCACGAATGGGTAGAGATCCGACAGCCCCATCGAACGGTTGACATGGTTAACGCCCGCTACCAAAGAGGCCGCAATATGTATCAGCCGCTCGGCGTCCGGCTCTGCGTAGGCATCCCAGTTGTGGTCGTCCGGTAGCGCGGGCGAGGTCATGCCCGACGATACGAAGCTGTCGGTGATATCCGTCAGGTGCAGCAGGTGCGAGGCGGTTTCTGCCCAATCCTCGTGGGGGTGGGAAGAGGCATAGGTGGAAAGAAAGCGCGTTTGCCAATCCGCCGGCGGGCCGTTTTGGTAGTGGCGCTGCAGCGCCGCCGGGTAGTCTTCCCGCTCATCGCCAAACGTCTCGCGGAAGGCCGTCAGAAAATCCTCTCGCAGGCTAAGCCGCCACCACAGCATATGGGCGATTTCATGGCGCATATGGCCAATCATGGTGCGGTAGGGTTCATCCAGCGCCTCTTTACGGGTGGTGCGCAGCACGGCATCCGCTTCCGCCACGCTAATCGTCACCACGCCCCCCACGTGTCCCATGGGTACCGGCGTACCGCCTTCTGCCAACATATGAAACACCGGCGGCGCGCCCGGGTCTTCCGGGCGAAACCAGTGCCAGCGGCCAGATTATCGATGACCCAGCGCTTGGCCGCCTCGGTGTGCGCCCAATGGGGTATCGCATCGGAAATGGAAGGGTCTGGCGCCAGGGCGGTCATCGCGCAGGCGCGACAGAACTCGCCCTGCTTCGGGGCAATCCAGTTACAGCCAATCACCTCGCGGTTGGCGCAGAAGGGCGGCATGGGAATGAACGCCCGCGCCTGGGGGTCGTAGGCCACCGGCACACCATCCGCCGTGACCAAATTATCGAACCAGAGTGAACCGGCACCGACCGGATTAGAAAACACGCGCATAGGCCGGGTATCTTAAGAGAAACGAAGCTTCAGTCTAGGGGCCGTCGCCCGCCGACGCCAACGGCAATTGAGATACCCGCCGACTCAAGCGCTACACCACCGGTACCGTGCCTCCATCTATCACGAACTCCGTGCCCGTAATCGAGCCCGCCAGCGGCGAGGCCACGAACGCAATCAGGTTCGCCACTTCCGCCGGGGTAGAGGGCCTGCCCAGCGGAATGCCGCCCAGCGCGCCCATGATGATCTGCTTGCCCCCCTCGTAATCGGTGCCTGCCTGCTCGGCCAGCCGCTCTGCCAAGGCAACGGCAGCCTCCGTCTCGATCCAACCCGGCGAGACGCGCACCACTCGAACGCCTTGCGGCGACACCTCCTTCGACAAACTCTTGCTGTAAGTCGAGAGCGCCGCCTTGGCCGCCGCGTAGGCGGTGGTGGATTCCGGCAAAGGCAGCTCCCGCTGAATAGAAGTCACGTGAACGATCACCCCTTCACCCTGGGCCAGCATGCCCGGCAGCAGGGCGCGGTCTAGCCGCACGGCGGGGAACAGGTTCAGGTTCAGCTCCTGCTGCGACTCGTCTTCACCCAGGGCCGCAAAGCCGCCCGCCGGGGCGGATGAGCCGCCCACCACATGCACGATGATATCCACACCGCCCATGCGCGCCTTCACGGCTTCTGCCACTGTCGCGCAGCCTTCGGCCGTGGTGAGATCGGCGGCGACGAACAGTTCTTCAGGTAGGGCAGCGGGGCGGTTTCGGGCGGTGGTGAGCACCTGCGCGCCCTCTTCACGAAACAGCGCCACCACAGCCGCGCCCGCGCCTTTACCACCGCCTGTAATCAATACGCGACGGCCACTAAGCTGCAGGTTCATGGGGTAATCTCCAGGCTGTGGATGCGCTCATCGACCAATTCGATATGGTGAAACAGCTGCACCGGGCTACCGGGAAAATTGCCGGTCACGGTGGTGGTAATCACCATCTTGTCGCCATCACGAGAGACATCGGTGGGCGCCACGTGGTACTCAAACTGGCGGCGGGTGTCGCGTAACCAGGCACGAATGGCGGCAATGCCCTGGTGGGTTTGCCCTTCATCCAGCACGCGGGCATCGGCGGTAAAGCACTCCGCCAGCGGGGCATCATCCGCGCCGTTGCTAATGGCGATATAGGTGGCAATGGGAGTAGAGAGTGACACGCTCATGGTAGGCCTTCCTCATCGTGGTTGCTGTACGAGGATCTTCTGCTTAGGCTTACCGATTATCAAGAACGCACAAAAAGGTAAGTGGCTTACCCATGAGAAGGATTTACACGCCCACTAGCGCGGCCAGCGGAGTGGAAGATGTATTAAAAATGCTGGAAGGGCGCTGGAAGCTGATTATTCTCTTCCACCTCTTTGACGGTAACGTGCAACGCTACTCCGATTTTGAAAAGCTGATCCCCGGCATCTCGCAAAAAATGCTCGCCCAGCAGCTACGGCAACTGGAAGCCGATGGCATCGTGGCGCGCAAGGTGTACCCGCAAGTGCCGCCCAAAGTGGAGTACCGCCTAACCGAGTGGGGCCAAGCGCTCTGCCCCGCGCTGGATGCGCTGTTGAAATGGGCCGAGCAGAAGGATCACTTCAACCACCTTGCCGAGCAGAACGAACAAGACGATGTCGCCACCCAATGAGAACCGCCTGATGCGCTACCGCACCATGACGATCAACGACTACGAAGCCGCCATTGCCCTGTGGAGCGAAAGCCAAGGCGTGCGGCTACGCGATGCCGATTCACGGGAAGGCATCGAGAAGTACCTACTGCGCAATCCCGGCCTCAGTTTTGTGGCCGAATTAGAAGGCGAAGGAGAGAGCAAAGAGGGAGATAGAAACCAAGAGAGAGCAGGAGAGCTGGTGGGTACCATCATGGCGGGCCACGATGGCAAGCGCGGCTATGTGCAGCACTTATCGGTATCACATACCCACCGCCGATTAGGCATTGCCACACAGCTGGTTAGCCTCTGCCTGGAAGCATTGAAGAACGAAGGTATTTTGAAATCACACCTGATGATTCTTCCTGAGAACGAAGCCGCCCAGCGGTTTTGGGCAAGCCAAGGCTGGGCCTACCGATCTGATATTTTGCTTTATTCGTTTGTTAACGGGGATAACCACAACGTTTAACTGAGCTGAGCCTCAATCGCAGCCTGCACGCGACATGGGGTGAATCAATCGCCAAAAGCTCAATATTGAAGTGAAGGTCCGGTATCTGCTCATAATTGGCTTCAAGCATAGCGCGATAACCCTCAAGCCCTAGACTGGTTGGCGTGCGGGCATTCGCCAAGGGTAAGCAGGCTCAGTATCATACGCAGTCTAAACCAAGCCAAAGAAGTTATCGTTTATGTCATGCCCACCGTGCCCCCATTGCCAATCCGAATTCGTCTATCAAGATCAAAGCCTATTCATCTGCCCCGAATGCGCCCACGAATGGAACCCTGCTGAGGTTCAGGCGGAAGACACCGTCACGGTAAAAGATGCCCACGGCACGCTGTTAGCGGAAGGCGACAAGGTCACGATGATCAAAGACCTCAAGGTCAAAGGCAGCTCACTGGTACTCAAGGTGGGCACCAAAGCCGTGATCAAGAGATTAATGGACAGCAAGGATCACCAACTAGACTGTAAGGTAGATGGCGTCGGCGACATGATGGTGACCGCCCACTTTGTGAAAAAAGCCTAAACCAGCCCAGGATGCTTCTTGCCACCTCACGACGCCGTCAGCAATAACCATCCAACAAGGAGATACGAATGAAAGCCATCGTGTTTGACGTATTTGGCACTATTGTTGATTGGCGATCCAGCTTGATTCATCAGTTCAGGGGACTTGAGAAAGAACTGGGGATCGATCTACTCAGTGAAGAACTGGCTGACCAATGGCGGCAGCTTTATGCGCCTTCCATGGACAGGGTGCGCAGAGGGGAAATCCCCTGGACGGTACTCGATGAGCTGCATCGAGAAAGCTTGGTCAAACTATTCGATCAACAAGGCATAGCGCTAGACGAAGCGACCATTGATCGCGTCAATCACTTTTGGCACCAATTAGACCCCTGGCCGGATGTACCGCTAGGCCTACAGCGCTTGAAAGAGCACGGCATCATCGCCACGCTAACCAACGGTAATGTCTCATTAATGGTCGATGTTGCCCGTCACGCCAAGCTACCGTGGGATATGATTTTTTGCGCCGAGTTATTCGAGCACTACAAGCCTGACCCAGAGGTTTATTTAGGGGCTTGCCGCTTGCTACGCCTGCCGCCGGAAGAGGTAATGCTGTGCGCCGCGCATAATGCTGACCTGCGTGCTGCCCGCGCAGTGGGCATGAAAACGGCGTTTATCCCCCGGCGCACCGAGTATGGGCCCCACCAGAGCAAAGATTTAGAAGCTGAAGAAGCGTGGGATTTTGTGGCTGAAGATCTCGTCGCGTTGAGCGAGCATCTAAGACAGTGAGCCAACAACACGCACCTTAAGCGCACGGCGGCGTTGGTTCGAAAGCGGGTTGGAAAGGGCACGCGGGGGCCGTTTAAAGGCGACACACTCTAAAAGTGTATTCTTCTAGCATCCCGCGTGCACCGCAGTCATCACTAGTCCCTCCCTTCTCACTGACAGATATGACTAACGAAAGTGGAGACTGGTGGTTGCCGTGCAAGCGTCTCCGGGCAGATGACGCTCAGGTTCTTGGCCAGCCCGGCATCACTGACCGGGATAGCACACAAAGTGCCCGCTCGGATCTCCGCTTCGACGCAAGCCGCCAGCACCAGTGATACGCCCAGGCCTGCTTTGACAGCCTGTTTAACCGCTTCGGTACTGCCCAGTTGCATTGAAACCTTCGGGAACGGCCCTCTTTCGCCGAAGAAACTCGCCAGCAACCGGCCCGTACCTGTTCCGGGTTCACCGCCCAGCAGGCTCATTCCTGCGAGGGTTTTCCGGTCTATTTCATGCCATTCCGCACAGGGGTGATCGGGTGAAGTAATTAACACCACGGGCTCCTGTCGCCAATCCATTGCCTGGAAGCCAGATTTCGGGTGCCACCACTCCATCACCGCTATATCCAGCTCGCCGCTAGTCAGTTGTCTAGCAATGTTAGGATTGTTATCAATCACAAGATCCAGCTCAGGTACCGCCGGAATGTTCTTGAACGTGCTCACGTAGGGCTGGAGCATGTAAATACCGATGTTGGAACTTGCCCCTACGCGTAAACGCGTACCGCTAACGACTTCTCGAGCACGCTCGTCCAGTTGCAACATACTAAGCGCAAGCGGCATAAGCGCCAGGGCTGCTTTGGTGGGCTCGCAACCCGTTTTACTGCGGCGTATCAACAGGGCACCTAGCTGTTCTTCGAGCTTTTGAATGTGCTGTGAAAGCGTGGGTTGTGCGATACCGAGAGCTTGGGCGGCGGCCTGAAAACGTCGGTGCTGAACCAGTGTGGTAAAACTTTTCAGCCAGACCAAGTTCAGCATGGAGTTGTCTCAGTGATAGTGGGCGAATTAGCCGCATCCTGAGGGCATTCTCCTTGTAACGCTTGAAGAATGTTGTCGGCAGCACGCTGTTCAATCATCAGCCGCACATCCTGGACGGCAGAGCCAATGTGTGCCGTAAATAGCGTGTTGGGATGTGCTCGCAAGGTGGGGCAAATCTCTTGCGGGCGATCCTCTCGAGCCCAATCTTCCATTTCAAAAACATCCGCTGCGTAGCCGCCTAACTGCCCTGACTCCAATGCTTCCAAAACGGCAGCTTCCTGCACTACAGAACCCCGGCATGGGTTGATCAAAAAAGCGCCTGGTTGCATCAGGGCCAAGCGCGCAGTGTTCATGGTATGCAGGGTTTGTTTATTGAGCGGCAGGGCCAAAATGACAATGTCGGCTTGCCCGAGCAGCTCTTCAAGCGACTTGCGCGCCACGCCTAGCGCGGCCTCCTCAGCAGCGGGCAAGGCGTCTGGCTGAGAATACAGCAAGCTCGCGCCCCACCCCTGGAGCCGTGTTGCCACTGCCTGGCCGATGGGACCCATGCCGACGATACCCACGGTCGCGCCGGCAACCCCCAGCCCATAAAACGTGGGCTGCCATCCCTTGAACTGGCCGGAACGAACGTACTCATCGGCCGCTCGGACATGGCGGATTAGGCTAATGGTTAGCCCGATGGTTAGCTCAGCCGTTGGCACCGTCAGCAGATCCGGCACGAAGGTCAGCCAAACGCCATGACGCGTACAGGCCTCCACATCAAAATTATCGTATCCCTTCAGGGCGGCACCAATAACTTTCAGCTTGGGACAGCCCGCTAGAAATTCCTCGCTGACCTGGTCCGGCATAAACACCATCATGGCGTCTGCGGTTGCCGCGCGGGCCTTTACCTCGGCGGCGGTCAAGGTAGTGGCTGACTGGTTGGTGATCACTTCACAGTGTTGTTCCAGCCTTTCCAACACACTGTTGTGTACCCGGTGGGTAATGAAAACCCTTGGTTTCATTTGATTTCCTTACTTGAATTTCTTACGAAGATGGCCGCTAAGGCTATCCACCATCGTCACCATAACGAGTATGACAATCAGGATGGCGCTGACTTCCTGGTACTGCATGACGCGTAAAGAGCCCATTAGCTCGAAGCCGATCCCGCCAGCCCCCACCATGCCCATCACCGTAGAGGCGCGGAAATTGTATTCCCAGCGGTAGATAGAGACATCAGCAAACTGCGGAAGCACCTGCGGGAGCACCGCGTGCCAATGAACCTGTAATCGCGTCGCGCCAGCGGCATTGGCGGCCTCTACCGGGGCTGGGTCGACATGCTCGATCGCTTCGGCAAAGAATTTACCCACCATGCCGATAGAATGAAGGCCGAGCGCGAGCACGCCCGGTAAGGCGCCAAACCCCACGGCAGCAACGAAAATAATGCCCATAATCAGCTCGGGCACCGAGCGAAGAGCGTTCAGCAGCGTGCGGGTTACGTGGAATACCACGGGGTGGGGCGAGGTATTGCGAGCGGCCAGGAACGCCAGGGGTACGGAAGCAGTGACCGCTATCGCCGTGCCGGCAATGCTCATGGCAAGGGTATCGACCAGCGGCGCTATCCAATCCATGGCGTTGGTAAAGTCGGGCGGTAGGGATTCTCCCATTAGGGTAGCGATGGCAGGCACCCCGTTGGCCAGGGTGCGAAAATCCAGCAGATCTACATACCAACTCGCCAGAAGAACCACTGCCAGCACCAAGCCCGCTTGGAAGAGCTTGCTCCGCCAGCCGCGGGCGTGTTCGTCCAACACGGCGTCAGGAGAAAGCGATGAAAGGGGTGGCGGCACTGTTTTGGACGGATTCATCATGCCCCCTTACATCTTGCCGAAGTCGAGGTTGAGCAGACTACCCATTTCCCGAATCACATCGTAATCGGCGTCCGTGATAACGGCGAAACCTTCGGCTTTTAGGTTGTCCAGAATCTCTTCATCATCGATGCTGATGAAGGCATCCTGGATCTGCTGCTTGAGTTCAGGGTCCAGGTTGGAACGCATCGCCCAAGGGTACTGAGGGTACTCCCCGCTGTGACCCAACACCCTAACCTGGTTGCGGTCTATCAGGCCGCGGTCCATTACGTGCTCAAAGATCACTTCCGATAGCCCGCCTGCATCCGCATTACCATTGGCCACGTTCACCGCCACGGCATCATGGGAGCCAACGAAATGGGCTTCATAGTCCTCGCCTGCTTCCAGCCCCGCCGATTCAAGCAGCACGGTTTTGGGAATCAGGTGGCTTGACGTAGAGGCACGGTCGCCATAGGCCATTTTCATGCCTTCGATATCCGCATAGGACTCAACGCCGGAATCGACATTGGCAATAATGATGGAGCGATAGGTGGGCTTGCCATCCACAATCATGGCGGCAAAGGGTTCGATCTCACTTTTGCTTCTTGCCATCACATAGGAGAGCGGGCCGAAGTAGGCGAGGTCGATGCGACCAAAGCGCATGGCTTCGATCATGGAGGAGTAATCCGTGGTGACGATTAACTCAATTTCTTTCCCAAGGGTACTTTCAAGATACTCTTTCAATGGCTGGTTGCGTTTGATCAGTTCAGAAGCGTTTTCATCGGGGAGTAGCGCGACTTTTAATAGATCCGGATTTGGATCAGGGTCCGCCGCCAAGGCCGGCATGGCGATTCCAAACATAAGACAGATGGCAAAGAAAAAGCTGAATAGCGGTTTCATTGGGCAATCTCCAGTTTTATCGGGGAGGGAGTGGTGGTTTGAGGGTTGGGTTCGGTGGTCTCAGCGGCGTCGGTCACAGCTCCGCGCGTGCCGTGGTAGATCTCGTTCAGGTGGCGTTGCTGTAACTGTGAGGGGGCCGCATCGAAAACGATTTGGGCATTCGCTAACCCGATAATGCGGTCAGCAAACCGCTGGGCATACTCCAGCTGGTGCAGTGAAATAATGGCGGTAATACCATCCTCACGGCATATATCTCGCAGTAGCGTTAGCACTCGCTCAGAGGTTGCCGGGTCAAGGCTGGCCACTGGCTCGTCCGCCAATATCATGGCGGGCTGCTGCGCCAAGGCACGCGCAATGCCCACCCGCTGTTGCTGCCCGCCGGAGAGTTGATCGACCCGGGTAAGCGCTTTCTCGGCCATGCCTACGCGGTCCAGGCAGTGCAGAGCAAGCGCCTGTTCCTGCCTGGGTAGCGGAAACAAACTGCGCCAGGTGCTGTGGTAAGCAAGCCGACCGGTCAGCACATTCTGGAGCGCCGTATGGCGTTCAATGAGCTGATGGTGCTGGAAAACCATGGCGGTTTTGCACCGATGGCGGCGTACCGTAGACCGGGTTTCGAGCGCACCTAGCTCGGCCGAGATCACTTTGCCAGTGCTGGGCCGCACCAAGTGGTTGAGAGAACGCAGTAACGTCGATTTACCCGCACCGGAAAGGCCGAGTAGTACCGTAAACTCCCCTTTGTGGAAATCGACGGTGGTGGGGCGGAGTGCGAGGACATTCCCAGGATATGTCACCCCCATTTTCTCGATGCGGAGCATTAAGTCAGAGGATTGAATAGGCTCCATTGGATCACCTTCTGCAATGTATAAGCTCACTTTATTGTGACTTACAATGCAACGGTAGCCCGCCTAAGTGACAAAGCTGTGTCGTTCAGGTGATAAGTTAATGACTATCCAAGGAGCGCAGGTAGCCAGTCAAACGGCTCAGATAACGCTTCTCTAGACCAATATCGTCACAAAACGAGGCCCACCAAGGCTGGGCGTACCGATCCGATATTCTGCTCTATTCGTTTGTTAATGGAGATAACCACAACGTTTAACCAAGCTGAGCCTCAATCGCGGCTTTATCAATGACCGACCAGACCTCCCTAATCTTGCCATCGCTAAACAGGTAGAACGCGTTTTCGCAAAACGTCACGTTTTTGCCATCCACCGCAAGGCCAAGGAAGCTACCTTTGGGTGTGACATCGAATCGCAACCTGCACGCGACATGGGGTGAATCAACGGCCAAAAGCTCAATGTTAAAGTGAAGATCCGGTATCTGCTCGTAATCGGCTTCCAGCATGGCGCGATAACCATCAAGCCCTAGGCGCCTGCCGTTGTGGTGGACATCGTCATGCACGAACTGGTCAAGGTTCGTCCAGTCTTGATTATTGAGGCAGGTGATGTAATCACGGTAGGTTGCTTCCAGGTCACGTTTGTTCATCCTGGTTCTCCTTTCTTGGGCAGGCGTGAAGGCATTCGCCAAGGGTATACAGGCTCAGTATCATAAGCAGCCTAAACCAAACCACAGAAGTCATCATTCATGTCGTGCCCACCTTGCCCCCATTGCCAATCCGAATTCGTCTATCAGGATCAAAGCCTGTTCATCTGCCCCGAATGCGCTCACGAATGGAACCCTTCTGAGGCTGAGGCAGAAGAGACCGTGACGGTAAAAGATGCCCACGGCACCCTGTTAGCGGAAGGCGACAAGGTAACGATGATCAAAGACCTCAAGGTCAAAGGCAGCTCATTGGTACTCAAGGTGGGCACCAAAGCGGTTATCAAGCGGCTCTTGGATAGCAAGAATCACCAACTGGACTGCAAGGTCGACGGCGTCGGCGACATGATGGTGACGGCCCATTTTGTGAAGAAGGCCTGCAGGAGCCAGTAGGCATCAGTAGCATTTGTTGGGATAGTGGCAGTTATAGGTATTAAGTATTTAAGCCGTGAGTTGGATTCCTGGGCCCAGGCTCAAGCAGATAGCGGAGGCAATCAAAAATATTTAAAAGGACACGCGATGTATTTGCAGAAAATGGCATAAACCGCAACATTCACGGTAACCCAAGGTAACCTATAAAAGTATTTTCTACGTACCTAAAAAAGGTAGTCACCATGTCAGCCACGATGAGCAAAGATGACGCGCACAAGCTAATTGAGCAACATTCCTGTGAATGCCACCTGGGAAGACCTTATGCATGAGATCTACATCCGGGAGACCATCGAAAAGGGCATGGCAAATAGCCAAGCGGGTAACATTACGAGTGTGGCGGATATTCGCAAGAAATACGGCTTGCCTGAATGAATGTGTTTTGGACAGCAACGCTATAGCGTATTGTCGCTACCCCATTCACGACGCAGTCAACTGAAGTTCATCCTCCACCACCGCATCACGCAACGTCTCAGCGAAGCTTGCCAGGGCGGGTGTCCAGGTTTCTGGTTCGGGGGCGACAAAATAGGTATCTATATTGGCGATGGACGCGGGCAGTGCCAGCGTGTGAATCCCGAACCGGTGCTGGTGGGCTTCAACCGTGCCACGGGGGAGCACCGTGTAACCCATTCCGGCAGCAACGCAGCCAAGCATTGCGTCCAGTGAACCAAACTCGAAGATCCGACCTGCATTGACACCCTGGGAGGCCAGCAGCAGCTCGATACGCTGGCGGTAGCTGCATCCCTGGCGAAACGCCAAGAAGGCAGATGTCAGCAGCGCTTGTGAAGAGGGCATCTTCGTCATCGGCGCAGAGCCGACTAATACAAGCTGCTCGCTAAACGCTTTGAGCGAGTGGTAGCGGCCATGCTCGAGCCGACCGGCCACGAAAACACAGTCCACCTGCCCGTTAAGCAACAACTCGACCAACTCAGCCGTAGGCCCGGTCTTGATCTGGATATCAACGTCAGGCTGCGCTGCGTGGTACGCCGCTAGTATCGGCGGAAGGCGCAACGCCGTCGTGGTCTCCATGGCGCCGATGCGCAGCCGCCCACACGCCTTCTCCTGGCCTTTGAACAGCGACACCGCTTCATCGTGGGCCGACAGCATGCGCTCGGCGTACTCCACCAGCGCCAACCCGGCACTGGTAGGGCGAACCCGCCCCGCACGGTGAATCAGCTGTACGCCTAACTCCTCCTCGAGCTTTTTAATGTGGGTGGTCACATTGGATTGCACCGTGTGCAGCTGCTTGGCCGCCGCACCAAAGCTGCCGGTGTCGGCCACGGCCACGAGCAGTCGCAGCGATTTAAGTTGCACGCGCCGTCTCCCTGTCAGGTTATCTATAAACAAGATAGTAGCTATCAAAACTAATCGTTTCTAGAAATAATTCCTCGCGCGTAGTCTGGCGATGTACCAACGTGCTGACGACCCCACCAAAGGGTGGCACAAAAAGGAATTGGCGTGATGAAGCGAACACTCACTACCCACGATCTGCCCGCGCTGATGACAGGCATAATGGCTACCCTGGCGGCGATTGGCATCGCACGCTTCGCCTATACGCCGCTATTGCCTGCGATCATTCAAGAGGGTTGGTTCACCGCGAGCCAAGGCGCTTACCTGGGGGCCGCCAACCTGCTGGGATATTTTATCGGCGCACTCGCCGCCCACTCGCTGAGTGAGCGCTTTTCTCCTCGCATGGTGATGGCCGCAAGCTTCGCGGGTATCGCGCTCAGCTTTGTGCTCTGCGCCGGGGCGGGTGGTTTTCTATGGTTCTTCTTCTGGCGGTTGGTCTCGGGGATTGCCGGGGCCATCTTGATGGTCGTTGGACCCTCGCTGGCGCTGGCAGCCACGCCCCCTGAAAGGCGAACGCGTGTCGGCGCCATGGTATTTACCGGTATTGGCTTTGGTGCACTGCTTTCGGCTTTCATCGTACCGTTACTCCTAGGGTTAAGCCTCTCCGTCACCTGGGGCACGCTTGGGCTGCTGTGTATTGCCGCTGGCCTTTTGTGCGACTGGGGAATAGCGCACTTGGCCTCACCGATCACGGCTAGCCCAAGGGGGAATAGTCCCATACGGGGTGCGGGTGTAAAGATAATCGTTATGTTGGTGGTGGGCGCTTACGCCCTGGATGCGATTGGCTTTGTGCCGCATACCGTGTTCTGGGTGGACTATCTCGCCAGGGAAAACGCCCTGGGCAATCAAGCAGCTTCATTGCAGTGGGGTATCTTCGGGTTGGGCGCCCTGTGTGGGCCGTTCATGATAGGCGCACTGGCGCATCGAGTGGGTTGGCAGGGGGGCTTGATGATCGCCTTTGCGGCAAAGGCCGCCGCCGTCTTACTGCCGGTGTTCTCGCTTGCACTGCTCAGCCAGTCGGTTTCCTCGTTTATGGTAGGGGCTATGATCCCCGGCATTGTGGCCCTCACCTCTGGCCGCCTTGCTGAGCTGGTAGGGCCAGCCGCCCACAAGAAACTCTGGGGGCAAGCCACCGCCGCTTTTGCTGCCGCCCAGGCAGTAGCAGGCTATGCCATGTCGGCGCTTTATGGCACTTGGGGCAGCTACGCGCCACTGTTTGCCATCAGCGGCCTTATCCTCGTCGCTGGCTTTTTGCTGGTGCTGCTTAGCCGTGGCTTACAGCAGCGCCACACGGATCCTTCTGCCCAACAACCTACAAAGCACTACAGGAGTCAATAATGGAACTCTACTTAAACGCAACCTCGCCCTATGCTCGCCTTGTGCGCATCGTATTACTGGAAAAAGGCCTGGCGGACACCGTGACGCTGAAGTGGTGCGACCCTTGGGCAGACGATGCCGAACTCTTAAAGGCCAACCCCGCCGGGCGTATTCCCGCGCTGGTAACGGAGGAGGGCACCACGCTTAGCGAATCAATGCTGATTGCCGTTTACCTGGATAGCGTTAGCCCCAACCCGCCAATGCTGCCAGCAGCCAGCCGGGGGGATGTGCTGCACCTAGCCGGGCTGGGCCAAAACCTGATGGATGCCGCGTTCACGACCGTGATTGCCAGAAAGCATTATGGCAACGAGATTGACGAGAGCGAGCTGGGTCAGCGCCGTTCGCGAGCCATTCAGCGGCTGCTTAAACAGCTGAACAATGAGCTTGGCGAAAAACAGCAGGCCTCAAACGTTAACCTGGGCGAAATCGCCATTGCGGTCGCGCTGGATTATTTGGCATTCAGGCTGCCAGAGGTGAACTGGAAAGAAGAGTATCCGCGGCTTCTGGCATGGCATGCGGGTGTGACTGCACGTGGAAGCTTTCAGGAAACTGCATTCGTTTAGCCAAGCGTACGCTAATATCCAGGCTGCTAATATCGCCTCGCGACTGCGGGGTGATATCGTCGGGTCAACCATCCCCAAGCTGCTTTTGTTTTTGGCCGATAAGCGGTATTTACCTTGTATGGCAAAAAACCGATAAAGGCACGGTGGGAGGTGGCTTTAGCCCGCGACCCTTCCAGCACCCAGCCAGCGAAGCAAAAAATGACAACCACCAAACCAGCCCCCATCACCATTGCACTCGCCCAACTGGCGGTTAGCAAAGCAGCGGTAGACGACAACCTACAAATGCACCTAACTTGCATAGAACGCGCCGCCGCGCTGGGGGCCAACGTGGTGGCCTTTCCCGAACTCTCGCTCACCGGTTACGAGCTGGCGCTACTCAGCCAACTGGCCATGCCCCGCGACGATGCCACCTTTGCCGTCCTCACCGCCGCTGCCGTCGCCAATAACACGGTAGTAATAGCAGGCTGCCCACTGCACAACCCTAACGGCAAACCCCACATCGCAGCGGTGATCTGCTTTCCCAACGGCGAACATACCTTCTACCTAAAACAGCACCTTCACGAAGGGGAAGATATTTACTGTGCCCCCGGCTGTGAGAGCGACCTGATAAACGTTAACGGCACACGCATCGCCCTGGCCGTATGCGCCGACTTCACCCACCCAAGCCACGCCGCTACCGCCGCCGCCCAACAAGCGGACGTATATCTCGCCAGCGCGCTGATCTCCCCAAGCGGCTATGCAAAAGATGCCGAGCTACTTTCCGCCATCGCAAAGCGCCACCAACTGTCGGTACTGCTTGCCAACCACGTTTCTACTACGGGCGGCTGGCAAACCTGCGGTAATAGCGGTAGCTAGAATACAGCAGGGGAGCTAACCGTTAAGGCCAACGGCACCCAGACCAGCTTAGTGCTGTGCCGCATTCACTGCGGTGTATTAAGCGGTGGCGTAAAAGTGATGACTCACCTACAACCCAAAGCATCCATTACCGACTAAAAGTTAAGCTCCCAAGGTAGGCTTAACTTATTTTTACTGCTAGTCTCGAAGCACTAGAGCGAACAACGCCGCAGGGACAACACGATGCAGAATGCACGCATAACGCTTCACTCAAGCAAGCAGCGCATGCAAGTGCGGGTGGGTGGCATTCTGTTAGCTGACTCTACCAATACATTGGAACTTCGCGAACACGGCTACCCGCCACGCCACTACTTCCCACGTGAAGACGTGCGGATGGACTTACTTACCACTTCGGAAACGATCACCCATTGCCCGTTTAAAGGGCATGCGGTGTATTTCTCGCTGGGTGAGCGGCGGGATATTGCTTGGAGTTATGAGGAGCCGATAGAAGGTGTGAGGGCTATTGCTGGAAGGGTGGCGTTTTATGAGGAAGTAAGCGAATGACGCTTTGCGACTCAAAGCTGACGTATATTGACCTGTAAGTATTGACTACGTCTAGATTTCAAAGACTTACATGCATTTAGCCTTGAGTCAACCAAGTTGAGCGAGATTCATGATTTTAACCAGATCAAAATGTTAATAAAATTATCTGCTTAGGAACTCTGTTCGATTCCCACTTGAATATGGATGTCGATTAAGTGAACGATACAATCAAAATACCACCTTTGCGCAAAGCTAAGCTGGATGGTCAGCTATACTGCCGTCGCCAACCGATAGAAAACATGCTGGTCGAAATTGCGAGCGTATCACTCGAAGTTTTCACAGAACGTGCGCGCATCCTTGATCGACGTTCGCCAGATTACATACCTTCGGAAGTTCTAGTTCATTGGGTTCGGCAAACCCGACATCATGATCTTACCCAGCAACAGTGGACACTGGTTTAAGCGATCATTCGGGCTTCAAAGGCCTCTGGGCTGATCATCCCAATAGCACACAAGTCTGACGCTCAATTTAACGTTCTGTACCCACTTCTAGAACAGCGGATTCGTCATGCTTGCCCGAAGAAGGAAATTCGTGGTGGCAGGTATACAGATCTTCAGGAGTACGTTCTTGAGCGCGTAGTTAAGCTCCTGCTTTGCGACAGATCAAACTACGAGGAAAAGCTTGATATTTACGAAGTGGTCTTTGACCGAACAATTGCAAGTCTTCGTGCCAGTGCTTTTCGGCATGGTTTTGCCAAAGACGTACCACTGACACCAATTGAGTATGACGAAAGTGGTGAAGTCACAAGTGAAGTAGAGGAGAGCCTGAGTCAGTACCAGCCAGGAGGTATGACACAAGAGGAGGAATTTACTTACCGGTTTCAGCTGCGTGCTGCGATTGACTCCCTCCCAAAGGATGAAAGAAGACTAATTGATATGGAAGAAGCAGGCTATTCTGACCAAAGTGAAGATCCAGAAGTACATACGATTGCAAAGCTACTTGGTCGTACACCAAAGACAGTTCGGGCAATGCGTAAGCGTGCTTATCAAAGAATCCGCGAACGCCTCTGCATTGAGGTGCAAGATGACTAATGACATTAACATGGAAGACATACTCGATGAGCTTACAATGGAAGAACCTCTGAATCATGCGGTTCTTAAGAGCTATATCGACAGATACCCCAGCTTGGCATTGGAATTGACAGACCTTTACCATGAGTTGGCATTGACGGATGCGCGAAATGATATACAAAGCGTGCAGCTGAAAACACGGCACTTAGCTCCCGCAACAGCAATTGGCCGTAATGGGATTGAGGAAGCACTGGCTGGCGATAAACTCCGATCTTTGGCTCGGAAAGTTGGTTTGCCTAGAGACTTCTTTGCTGGCTTTCGGGACCGCAAAGTTCGGCTTGGCTCTATACCTGAGCCAGTTGTAACAGGTTTAGCCCGAGAACTGGGTGTTGCGGTTCACGCTTTGGTTGACTTCTTGCGGAGTCAACCTCGGACGAGCATAGGTTTTGCTTTCAAGGCTGATGGAAAGCCAGACGAAGGGGCTGTGCTTGAGTATAACGAGTTTCTTGATAGTCTAGGTTTGAGTGATCAGGAAGAGCGCGCACTAGATCGGCTCTGCGAAGTAGATGGACGTAGCTGAGTTTGCTCGACAACGTGCAGCCGCGCTGCATGATGATCTCGTCTGCGCAGGATATGATCCAGCGCAGCCGTATACATTCGTCTTGGCGGAAGCTGCTAGGCGGGATATCGAGGTTCGAGGGTATCCACCAGGACACGCCATGCTCAATGGTGGTCGAGCGCTTTATGACCCTGCTGGAACCATTCGACACGAACGTACAGGCGAAGAGTTTCTGGATGCATTTTTCGTTGCCCATGAGATTGGACACGCCGAGCTCGGTGGGCACGTGGGCATCACGACGAGCTCAGAGATTGATCCTACCCGCCCATCAGACGGCGGTGCCTCTGGTGCCGAACGAGCTGTTGATTACAGCCGGAAAGCTCGACAGGAAGTGCAAATGGACCTATTTGCGCGAGAGCTTCTGTTTCCACGAGCGCTTGCTCGCCGCTGGTATCTCGAAGAAGGACTTTCCGCTCAGGCAATAGCGGAAAAGCTTCGGGCTCCTTACGATATGGTCGCGGTCCAGATATTTGATGCAATCTGGCTTCCCACAGTCGCAGAAGCGAAAGTGTCAAAAGGCGATCATCCGAAGCCATTAAACGCCGCACAAAACCGCGCTGCATGCCACCGTGGCGGGCCTTTGTTGGTGCGAGCGGGACCCGGCACTGGGAAAACTCAGACGCTCATAGGCCGGCTGGCCGCGCTAAGGGACTCTGCGGTTGAGCCATCTTCCATACTTGTCCTGACATTTTCTAATAAATCTGCCGGTGAAATGGCGGACAGAGCGCTATCCGCGTGGCCAGAGGCGGCAGGGGAACTGACTATCGGCACCTTCCACTCATTTGGACTGGACATTCTTCGGCGTTTTCATGAGCGAGCGTCACTGCCGGCTGAACCGAGGCTGCTCGATACAGCCGAATCTGTCGCCTTGTTAGAGAATGAATTTGTTCGGCTGAATCTCCAACACTTTAAGGAGTTACATGATCCGACAGATATTCTTAGGGACCTGCTAGCTGCAATTTCCCGTGCCAAAGACGAAGTGGTCGACCACCAAGATTATAAAATACTTGCTCAATTGACATACGGCTCGGCTCAAAACGATGAAGAACGCATTCATGGCGAGAAGTGTTTGGAAATTGCCCAGGTGTATGAGGCATATGAGTCCCTTAAAGCCAAGCATGGTGCGGTCGATTTCGGTGACCTGGTATCTCGTACCGTTAGGCTTATCGAGACGGATGCAGATGTGTGTGGGCAGCTATGCTCACGTTACTCCCATGTCCTTGTCGACGAATACCAGGATGTCAATCGAGCAAGTGTCCGGTTATTGAAGGCGTTGAAGCCTGACGGGCAAGGCCTGTGGGTTGTGGGGGATGCCAAACAGTCGATTTATCGTTTTCGTGGTGCCTCATCAATCAATATTGCGCGATTTGAGACCGACGACTTTCCTGGTGGTCAGACAATGGGGTTGACGGTTAACTACCGTTCTTTCCAAGAGGTTTGCGATGCTTACGCTGGATTCGCACGTGCAAATATGAGAGCTGCCGAAGCTGGATTTCAGTCGGAGGCATACCGGGGCCCATCCGGCCAAAAGCCCATTTTTGTGCGTGTAGGTACGAAAGACGACGAACTAAATGAGCTTGCTGCTCGGATTACCGCTTGTAAGGACAGCGGAATCACCTACAAGAATCAGGCTGTCCTCTGTAAGTCCAATGATCGGCTGGCAGAGGTGGCTGCTAGTCTTGAAGCGCAAAACGTATCCGTCCTGTTTCTGGGCCCTCTTTTCGACCGGCCAGAAATCAAAGAAGCGCTCTCGCTACTTTCTCTTCTCGTCGACCCGCGTGCGATAGCACTCATAAAGGTTGCGACAATTCCTGAGTTTTCAGTGCCATTGCACGACGTTGTGGCCGCTGCAAAGGCCTTGGCTGATGCCTCTCCCCTTGAGCCGCTCGCCTGGCGCGTCTTACTTCCTACAGATGGCGCAATTTCGTCTGAAGGTGCAAGCGGGTTTGCCGCTCTTGCGAAGGCGTTTAATGGGCTTAAGCCCGAGGCAACGCCTTGGAGGGCTTTCGCTTCGCTTTACCTTGATCGTACTCGCCTTGCAGCCCGATATGCACATGGCCTGACCGAAAAAGAGCCTTTGTCTGCGATCGCATTGTGGCAACTGCAAAATTTTCTGAGATCGACATATATTGAGCGGCGTGGTTACCCAGTTGGTGACCTGCTGGATCATATTCGTCGACTCGTCATTTTGTCGGACGAGAGAGACTTGAGGGATCTTCCCGTGGCCGCTCAATCCCTTGATGCTGTCCGCCTTTTGACGATTCATAAAAGCAAAGGGCTTGAGTTCAAGGCGGTGCATATGCCCTCACTGTCTGCCGGTTCATTGCCTCAATCCGCCAATCAAATTCGGGCCTTGTCGCCCCCAAATGGATTAATTGGTGGGGAAGGTATTCGGGGCCTCGATGCACTTAAGCCTGGGCATGATGAAGAACAGGAGTGTCTCTTCTTCGTCGCTTTGTCCCGTGCAGAAGACCGCCTCTTTCTCTACGCGCCTTCGAAACAGCGAGGCGTGCAATCACGGGGAGGCGCCAAATCCCAGAAGTCGTCACCGTTTATCGACCGTCTCGGTGATACGGTGAGCATCGAAGCGCCTCTGGCTGCAAACGAAGTGCCGCCGCTTTTGTCAAGCTGCGTAGACGTCCAGTTTGAGGAGACGGTTACCTTAACGCCTGCACAACTCGCGCTCTTCGACAAATGCCCGCGCCGCTTCTTGTTCACGCACGTCCTTAAATTAGGTGGGCGTCGTACTGAAAGTGCTTTTATGCAAATGCATGCCGCTGTTCAAGGTGCAATTGATGCTCTCTTAAACGGCCCTTCGAATGAAATTCCCGACTTTGATGAGTACTGGCAGGCGCGTGGCCCGGCAGAGAACGCAAATGCAGAAGATTATGAAGTCGCTGGACGCAGGCTGTTCGACTTTTTGATTACCCTCCGAAAAAGCGACAAACCACTAGCTCTGTGCGACTTCGAAATCGACATAGGCGCGGCTAAGATAGTGGTTAAGCCTGATGATTATGTCGAAAGGAGCGACGGTCGGCTTGTATTCCGTCGCATCTGGACCGGTCGTAAGACTTCCAACGCTACCGAGTCACTCGATGCTGCAGCATACCAGTTAGCGGCTGGTCGGGATGCAGAAGTAGAGTTTGTTTTCCTTACGGATGAGGTAGCCGCTCCTATTTCACTGAGCCAGAAGAAGATAAAAAATCGCCAAGACAAGATCGTTGACGCTGTCGGTAAAATTCTATCTGGCGATTTCCCACCCAACCCCAATCGAACCTGCCCCCGTTGTCCACACTTCTTCGTTTGTGGCAATCCTCCAGATGGGCCGCTCATCAAAAAAAATCTCAACTGATTTACCGGTCTTATGGAAATGCTGCGATTAACCTTCTGAAAGCGGGGCACAGTGCCCCGCAACTACAGAAGGAAGTACCTTATGACTGATAATCCTCAAGACCAGAATGTAGATGATCTCTTTGACGCCGTTCGAGACGGACGCCCGCTCAAGCCTGGTGCCCATTTTCGGGTATTAATCGCGGATGAAACATTGGACTTCAAAAAACATATTTTTGATGACCCTATGCCTCTGGGTCGCCAGTTCATCGAAGCAGCAGGTGGTGCTCCCGTTTACGAATATACAGCGACGGCAATCCTCCCCAGTGGTGATTTCGAGGATATTCGCCTCGATGAATCCTATGATCTGCGTGGTCGTGGCGCTGAACGAATACTGGTAGCCCAAACCGACCGCAAGTTTTTATTTAAGGTTGATGACAAGGATCTCGAATGGCCGAAGCGTTTCATTTCCGGCTTCGTTGTCAAAAAACTTGCTGCTCTTGCGCCTAACTATGCGCTTTGGCTCGATGTTCCGGGCGGCCATGATCAGAAAATCAATGATGACGATCTCATCGATCTCGGAAAAACTGGTGTCGAACGTTTCATCTCGATCATTGATCATACCACTGAGGGTAAGGAGTTAATTCCATCTGGGGATCGTGTATTTCTTGAAAGCCGAGCCCTTGACTTCGAAGTCGTTAAGAGTGGTGACATGATCGGGGTCATTCTTACCGCGTACTCCTTACCGCAAGGCAAATACGACCATGATATCACTGATGTCCTGATCATCTTGCCCCCCGGCTATCCGGACACTCCGCCCGATATGTTTTATACATCACCGTGGATCAAGCTATCTGCCAGCGGACGCGAAGCTCGTGCAGCGAATGTGAACCACAATTTTGCTGACCGAGTCTGGCAGCGGTGGTCGCGTCATTGCTCGGCTTGGCGTCCTGGGGTGGATGGCCTGCAAACAATGGTAGCCCGGGTTCGTGTGGCTCTCGAAGAGGCTCGTCCATGATGATTAGCTTTGATCTCGTTCTTCAGGCGTCACACGAAATGCAGATTAGGTCGCTACTTGAAAGTTCAAACGGCCATGAGGCTGCGGCAACACTGTTATTTGGTGTCGCCGATATTGAGAAGGATCCATGGTCTGGAGTCCGGCGTCGCCGGTTTGTCAGTCACTCCTTCCAGCATATTGACCGGGGAGAGGTGGTCGACACTTCGCCGGTTCACATCACCTGGACGACAGATAGCTTGATGCTCCTCTTTGGGGAAGCCGCGCGTGAAGGATGGATTCCGGCAATTGTTCACACACATCCAGATGGGATCGCTGAGTTTTCGGAGCAGGATGATCGCAATGAGGCTGAGCTTGCCCGTACGGCAAAATTGAAGGGTACACAGGGCCTGATTAGCATAGTAATCAACAGTGATGGTGTGATGGCTGCGCGGATATGGGGCTCGCGTGATCAAGTTGAGCCGATCGAACGTTTTCTTCATTCTGGACCACGCATTGCCTTAACCTCAGCTAAAGGCAACATTGCACCTCCTGATTTTCTTGATCGGCAGCAGCTTCTATTCGGGGATACTGCAAATCGCACTCTTTCAAATCTTCGTGTAGGTGTGGTTGGAGGTGGTGGCACGGGTAGTGTGGTGCTTCCGCTGCTGATGCGTCACGGCGTCCAGCAGGCGATATTGTTCGAAAGAGATAAGGCGGAGCTTTCCAATCTTAATCGGCTTCACGGCAGCCGTCGCAAGGATGTCGTAGACAAAACGTCCAAGGCGGAAATTCATCAACGTATGGTTCAAGAAACTGACATTGGAATGAAACTTGTCACGGTCGACGCATTTGTTGGTGATACTGGCACCGTGGAGGCCTTAAAAGCTTGTGATGTCGTGTTCTCTTGCACAGATGATCACGCTGGCAGACTGATCTTGAATAGGTTCAGCCGATTCTATGGCATCCCTGTTATCGATGTCGGCCTTGCCATGCAGCGACGACCAGATAGCGGCTTTGATCTCTTTGCTCGTGTTTCAACTCTAGTCGACGGCCATCCGTGCCTGCTATGTGGTGGAAATATTGATCCGCGGCGTGCGCATGAGGAAGCTCTTAAACGCCGTGATCCGGTAGGGTATGAAGCCTTAAAACAGGAGGCCTATGTACTTGGTGAGGGAGACCCCGCTCCAGCGGTGGCTGCATTTACGACAGAGGCTGGGTGCATGGCTATAAGTGAACTCCTCGCTGCGCTTACTGGCTTTCATGGACAGTCGGGTATGCATGCCACGCGTATTAGGCGCTTTCATGCCAGTGATGATCGGTTTCCTGGCGTGGCCTCAATACCTGGCTGCCCTGCTTGCGATGATCTCAATACCCTTGGCCGTGCAGATGTCGAACCTTGTCTAGATATGGTGACCTATTTATGAAGACATTGATTATAAATACTGCGAGAAAGCTCGGTTTAATTAAGGCTGACTTCACCGCGGAGATACGTACAAAGTTACCCCCGCGTGAACAGCGTGCAGCTGAAAACTTTGTTTTGGTCTGTGACAGCGGCATATCTAAATGGGCTTCATTTCGATGCCCTGGGGGTTGCGGAGAGCGAATTGACCTTTCGCTCAACCCTCACCTGCGGCCAAATTGGAAAGTTACTTTGGACTGGTGGCGTAGACCCACTGTCGTGCCTTCAGTCCATCAACGTAACAACTGTGGGTGCCACTTTTGGATTAGAAAAGGCAAGGTAGATTGGTGCAAAGGCGGGCAACCTTCTAAAGTACGCGAACGGTTTTAGAAGCTGAGCGAGCAGTTTATTATTTTACGTTGATGCTAATCGACTCAATATGCTCCTCTTCGTAAAGTGTTCAGCACAGTAGTACCTATTTTTAATTTTAAATAACTTTTCATTGTGAAGAGTTTTGTTTTTTCTGGAGGTGTTCTTGGATAAGTATCTAGAAGCTTTAAGAGCAGCAGGTGTTGCGGATAGTATCGTTCTTACATTTGTTCTTTTTATCGTAGTTGCGCCAGTTTTTTGGAAGCTAATGAAAGAAGCTGTTTCATTAAGAAGGACTGCGCGTAAAGATAAATTAGAGGGTGTTTTCGAGGTTCTTAGTAACGAAGGAATCAACTCTCACCCGCTAAGAGTTGAGTTGGCCTTCAGAGAGCTTTTTAATATCCGCATGACATTTTTTGAGATTTCATATTTCCTCAATGATAAAAGCCCGCTATCTAGTATCACTGACTACAAATATGGGCGGAGATATATGAGTTTTGGTGAGTCAATGTCTCATCCTGTTTTGTCACGAAGCTACTGTAAGCTATGGTGGCAAGAAAAATTTTCCGTGTTTTTTTTCATGGTATCGGCGCTTATGCTTATCATGTCTCTTCTTTTTACAGCGGCTGCTATGTCTTCTGACGTTGCTGGAGACGTAGCGATAATAGGAGTCGTTTCGGTGATGGCAAGTTTGATGCTAGCTTGGTTTTGTTTAGATTCAGTACGAGCTATAAACGCGGCCGTTCGAATTGTTGGTGGATGGTCTGCGATAAGTAAAAGAGCAAGCTCTCAGAGCGATGAAAATTAAAGTGCCTGCTCAAGGATATGCACTATAAATTTTAATGCGCCCATATGTTCTTTGCGATGATCAATAGTGTTTAGTGGCGGAGTTAGCATAGAAAGATCAACTTTAAGTTATCCAAAATTAGGACTTTTAGCCCAACTTCAACAAGATGCTGAAACTTATAGCATTTGAAGCTTGTGAGGTTGAGGTGAGTTTTAATCAACCTCCAACCCCACTAACCCTAACAACCTCCCTCACCACGGCCTCATTCAACACCCCGCGCTTGGCTTCCACCACCGTGAGCCATTCGCGGGCGCGGGTGATGCCGGTGTATACCAGCTCGCGGGTCAGAATCGGGTTAAGCGTCGGCGGTAGCAGTAGCGCGGTGTGCAAGAACTCCGAGCCTTGGGATTTGTGTACCGTCATCGCAAACACGGTTTCTACCGTGTGCAGGCGGGAAGGCAGCACCCAGCGGATGGGCTTGTCGGTGTCGCTAGTGGGAAAGGCCACTCTCAATAGCTTCTGCTGTGGATTGCGCGGGTCTGGCACGGCTAGGGTGATGCCGATATCGCCGTTCATCAGCTTTAGGCCGTAGTCGTTTTGGGTCACCAGAACCGGGCGGCCTTCATACCAGCCTTTCTCCAGCGTGTAGTCGCTGCCGAACAGCAGCTTTTCGCGGCGCAATGTGCTGGCGATGCGCTGGTTCAAGCCTTCTACCCCCCAAGGGCCTTTGCGCAGCGCGCACAGCAGTTGGAAGTGGCTGTAGGCGCTGAGCACCTCGCTGGCCCAGGCGTTATATACGGCTGGGTTCTCTTCGAAGGGTTCCCCCCGTGGGCGCTGGGCGTGCAGCACGTTGAGGTAGTGGCGGTAGCCGGTGGGTGGGGCGATGGGCTGGCCGTTATGGTCGCGGCGGCCTTCGCCGTTATTCAGAAAACTGCTCGGGCTGCCGTGAATCACTAGCTTGTCCAGTGCGGCGTCGTCGTTCATGACCAAATGGTGAATGTCCGGGTAGCCGTGGCGCAGCACGGCCGTGACCGCCTGCTGTTTTTCCCGTTCGCTTTGCGCATGGCCCGGCTGGTTGATGGCTTTTGCCAGCTGGCCGATGCCGCTGTGTTCATTAAAGCGGTGGCTTACCCTCAGCATGGTAATGGCTTGGTCGAGCGGTTGGCCTGCGGGGTCGATGAATTCTGCGGGCGGCGGCTGGCCGGTGGCCTGGGCCAGCCATTCGGCGGTGGTCGGGGTGTAGTGGGCGGCTTCCGCGCGGCGGCACAGGTCCCCGAGTACCGAACCGGCCTCTACCGAGGCGAGCTGGTCTTTGTCCCCCAGCAGTATGCACTGGGCGTGGGCGGGCAGGGCGCTGAGGGTGGCGGCCATCATTTCGATATCCACCATCGAGGCTTCGTCGATCACCAGTACGTCCAGGGCTAGCGGGTTGGCGGCGCTGTGGCGGAAGTGGCGGGTGTCGGGGCGTGCGCCGAGTAGGCGGTGCAGTGTTGTCACTTCCGTGGGAATCGTGATATCGCTGGCTGCCGCCGCAGGTGAGTGTTCACTTAACAGCGTTGCCAACTCATCAAGCGGTAACGCATTCACCTGCCCGGCGATGGATTCGTTCAAGCGGGCGGCGGCTTTGCCGGTGGGGGCGGCCAGGCGGATGCACAGCGGCTGGCGGGGGTGCTGGGCCAGTTGCAGGGTTTGCAGCAGGGCGAGCAGGCGCACCACGGTGGTGGTTTTGCCGGTGCCGGGGCCGCCGGTAATGATGCCGAAGCGGCTGCGGGCGGCCAGGGCGCAGGCGGTTTTTTGCCAGTCCAGGGCGTTGTTTGGCTTGAACAGAATGTTCAGGGCTTGGGGGAGTAACCCAGGGTGACTGGCGTCACCCATCGCCCAATGAATTGGCCTCCCACGTAGGCCTTCTGTGCTCGTGCTTTCTGTGTCGGTTGCTTCCAAGCGGGCGGCGATGTGTTGGTGGAGGCTTTGTTCGTACTGCCAGTAGCGGCGCAGGTAGAGCCGCGTGCTGGGTGTTCCACTGGCTGAGTGAGTGGTGACTACTACCAGCGGCGTGTTGCCGGGGCCTTCGCTGGTGAGCAGCGGGTGGTGCAGGGCGGCTTGCCATTCGCTGAGCGTGAGCGTGGCCAGCACGTCGCTGGGTAGCGGCGGCGGGTCGGTGAGGTCGTCGCCTTCGGGGGGTAGCGAAAGGGCAAAATCCGGCGCGTTCAGCGTGGCGTTAATATCCAGGCACACGTGGCCGCGGCCTAGCTGGTGGCTGGCCAGCGCTGCCGCCAGTAGCAGCAGCGTGGGGGCATCCGGTGCTTCGCTGGCGAGAAAGCGCACCAGGGCGCGGTCCAGGTCCCGCAGCCAGCCGCGTGCGACCCAGCGTTCGCACAGGGCCAGCAGTTCCGGGGTGCTGCTGAGTGCCGGGTGGGCGCTGGCGGTGGGCGTATCGCCGAACATGTCGAAGGTGTGGGTGTCGTGCTGGCGGCTCATGCCGTGGCCTCCTGCTGGGTGGCGTGTGGCTCGCCTGCAAACAGGCTATCCAGGGCTTCGATGAGTTCAACCGGGGCGGGTTCGCCCACTACGCCACGCCCAGGGCTGCGGCTGCCGCGTAGGAATACCGTCATCGAACCGCCCAAGTGCTGGTGTGGGTCGTAATCCGGCAGGCGCGCTTTTAACAGCCGGTGCATGGCGAGCAGGTAGAGCGCAGCCTGCAGGTCGTAGCGTTTGGCGAGCAGCGCGTGGCGCAGGGCTTCTGGCTCGTAGGCGCTGTCGTTGGGGCCTAGGTAGTTCGATTTCCAGTCCAGCACGTAAAAGCGCCCCTGGTGCTCGAAGGCCAAGTCAATAAAGCCTTTCAGCATGCCGTTGAGGGTATCGGCATCCAGCGCGGGGCGCTCTACCCCTGGCAGTAAGTGCTTGCTTACCAGCGCATCAATGGCTTGGGTATTCACCCGCTTGGCGGCAAACCAGAACTCCAACTCTACCTGATAGCTTTCCAGCTCATTCAGCGCCACGCTTTGCGGGGTGGGCGCGGCCAGCGGTAGCGGTGTGGTGAGCAGGGCGCTTAGCCAGCCCGCCAGCGGCTCCTGCCATGCTTGCCAGCCGCGTAGCTGCACCCGCCGCCACAGCATGTCGTTGAGGGCGTCCTTATCATTTGCGGCGGTATTAAAGCCTTGCTTGCCTGCCCACTCCAGCACCCCGTGCAGAAAGGTGCCGGGGCCGGGGCCACGTGGAAACTTATGTAAGTGAAACGCTTCTAGTTGGGATCGTTCTTGAGATAGTTCCCGAGGTTCATCCAGCACTTCAAACGCGGTGGCTTCCTGGGCGGTGGTCGGTTCCAGCGGTGGCAGCACCGGGGCGGTCAGCGTGCCGGAAAGCCGCAGCGCGGAGTAGCTGGCAATCCACCAGTGCTCTTTGGCCGGGCGCGTGGGCGTCCGGGCGTGGCCCAGCTCACTGCTTTGCGCCACTTGTGCCACGCGCTCTGCGGTGGGCGCGGGTGGCTGATGAATCTGTATCTCGCTGCCTTCCACCAGGGCATCGAGCGCCTTGGGGAGCGTATCGGGGGAAAGGGTGCTGCCACCGGTCAACAGGTAGCCCAGCGCGCTGTTTTCCAGGCCTTTCAGCGGGGCCAGCCCCAGCCAGGTGGCGTGGCGGGCGCGGGTGAGCGCCACGTAGAGTTTGCGCAGGTCTTCCCCCAGCCGTTCGCGGTCGGCGGTGGCGAGTATCGTGTCATCCGCTTCTAGGCTGAGCTGTAGGTTGCCTTCGCCATCGTGCCAGCGCAGCGGTACGTCTTCGGCTTTCACCGGGCGGTGGTTGGCGATGAAGGGCAGGAACACCAGCGGGTACTCCAGCCCTTTGGATTTGTGGATGGTGACCACTTTGACCAGATCCGCGTCGCTCTCCAGGCGCAGCTTGTGGCTGTCGCCGTGGCTTTCCGGGTCGGCAATGGCATCAAACAGAAAGCGAATCAGCGCGTGTTCGCCGTCCAGCTCGGCGCTGGCCTGCTGCAGCAGTTCGCTCAGGTGCAGCAGGTCGGTGAGCAAGCGCTCACCCTCTTCGAACTCTGCCAGCAGCCGAGCGGGAATCTCGAAATCCACCATGATGCGGCGCACCAGCGGCAGCACGCCCTGGCGCTGCCACAGGCGGTGGTAGTGGCTGAACTGCTCTACCCGCTCTTCCCAGGCCAGCTCGTTTTGCTGCAGGTAGTCCAGCTCCGCGAGGCTTAGCCCCAGCACCGGCGTGGCCAGCGCGGCGCGCAGGTGCGCTTCGGCCTGGCGGGAGCTAGCCAGCGGTTCGGCGCAGGCGCGCAGCCAGCGCTCTACCTGGGCGGCCATGGGCGAGCTAAATACCTTATCGTGATCCGAAAGATACACGCTCTTCACCCCTCGGCTAGCCAGCGCTTGGCGAATGGCGCGGGCTTCCTGCAGGCCGTTTACCAGTACTGCCATATCGGAGGGCTTGAGCGGGATGAGCGTATCGTCGGTTTGAAAGCCGCTCTTGCCGTGTTGGCCTGCGCTGAGCAGTTCCGCCATGTAGGAGGCGCAGCGTTCGGCCATCTCGGTTTGGTAGGCGGTTTTGGAGAGCGGCTCGTCGGCTTCCAGCGGCCAGAGCGTCATGGCGGGCAGCGGCTGGCCTTGGTGAGTGAGCTGCTCACTGCGGCCTTTGGCCTCTACCGGCAGAAAGGGCAGCGGGTTGTTGCCGCCTTCTTCGCGGAACAGGAACGCCCCGGCCGGGTGCTCATCGGCGTAGCGGAAGCAGTGGTTCACCGCCTCTACCATGGCGCGGCTAGAGCGGTAGTTGGTGCCCAGTGTGACGTGGCGGCCTGAGGTGTCTTCGCGGGCTTTTAAGTAGGTGAAGATATCCGCGCCGCGAAAGGCGTAAATGGCCTGCTTGGGGTCGCCGATCAGCAGCATGGCGGCGTCTCGGCGGGGCTTGGCGACCTCATACACCGCGTTGAAAATACGGTACTGAATGGGGTCGGTGTCCTGGAACTCGTCGATCAGCGCCACGGGGAACTGGCGCAGTATCTGCGCGGCCAGGGCCTCTTTATTGGGGCCTTGCAGGGCGCGGTCCAGGTGGGTGAGCAGGTCGTTGGGACCCATTTCGGCGCGTCGCTCCTGCTCCCGCTCCAGGCGCACTTTGCACCACTGCACGGCGTGAATCAGCAGGTCGTTGCGCGGCTCGGGCAAGGCGTTCAGGGCGTCGGGAAGTTCGGCCAGTGCTTCCCAAACGGCGGGGCAAGGGGGCGCGCCCTCTTTCCATATTTCCGCCATGCCCTCTGGGGTGAGGCGTTTCCAGGCGGCGGGGGTGAGCGCAGGGCGGGTGGCGTCGCTGTCGCACCACTCCCGCAGTGCGCTTAGCCAGTTGGCGCGGCTTTTGGCATTGAAGCTTTGGCCTTTGAAGGCTTTGCGCTGGGCGGCGTCCTCCAGTGCGGGCACTAGGTCGTCTAGCCATGCGGGCCAGGGGGCTTTTAGCTCGGTTAGCCGTGCGTGGCGCTCAGCTTGGGCGGCGCTTAGGGTTTGCTTAGGTTCGGGGCGTGGGGCGCCCAATGCGTCGCTTTCGTGGAGCAGTTTGCGCACGTCTTGGTGTAGCTGATCGGGGGATTTCCAGTAGCCGGTGATGCTGCCCAGGGCCTCGGCGTCCAGCGGGTAGTAGAAGGTGCGCCAGTAGTCGCGGACTACCTCTTGTTCCAGCTCTTGCTGGTCGTTTTCCAGGTTGAGCGAGAAGAGGCTGCCGCTATCGAAGGCGTGCTCCCGCAGCATGCGGTAGCACCAGCTATGGATGGTGGACACGGCGGCTTCGTCCATCCACTCGGCGGCCAGCTCCAGGCGTCGGGCGCAGGCGGGCCAGGTGGCTGGGTCGTATTGGTCGCGGAGTGTTAGGAGTAAGGGATCTAGTGCAACCACCGGGGCTTCCCCGGCGGCAAGCCTACGTGGAGGCGCTGTGAACCCATCCTTGGGCGCTACATTCAACATCCCTGTTGAATGACCTCCACTACGGCTTGCCCCCGGCGCCCCTTCGCTTGTGCCCTCAGCTCGAAACACACCAGCGGCTTCCACCAGCCGGTGGCGAATGCGTTCGCGCAGTTCCTGGGTGGCGGCGTTGGTGAACGTGACCACCAGAATTTCCGGCGGGGTGAGCGGGCGTACGAAGGCGGTGTCGTCGTCGCCGTGCTGCCCGCCCAGCACTAGGCGCACGTAGAGCAGCGCGATGGTGAAGGTTTTCCCCGTGCCCGCGCTGGCTTCGATCAAACGGCTGCCGTGAAGCGGCAGCGTCAGCGGGTTCAGCGGGGCGGGCTGGCTCATTCTCATTCTCCGAACATCACGGCAGGCGAAAAGCAAAGCGCCTTGGGTGGCTGACCCAAGGCACCGGCACTATATCGCGTCGCCGGGTACTGGGCAAAAGAGCAAAGCCGCGTTAGAGGCTGGTTTGAAAGACGGTGTCGAATTCGTTGTAAACAGGTAGGCACGCTCGGCTTCCATGGCCGTAAGCCACAGTAAACAGGGGTTAGGCTGTGAGGTATCGTCGCCAACTGGTAATCTAGCAGGCTAGCCGCTCTTGGCGATCTGTTGATGCTGGTGAAGGGATCTCATGCTGACCTCGCTTCTGGATAACGATTTTTACAAGATCACGATGCAGAATGCCGTGATCAAACGCTTCCCCTATGCCCATGCCCGCTACGCGTTTATCAATCGTGGCGAGCATGCGTTTCCTGAGGGCTTTGGTGAGGCGCTGCGCGGTGAAGTGGATCGCATGGCGACGCTGCGCTTGTCGGATGAAGAGAAGCGCTACCTGCAAACCACCTGCCCTTACCTAGACCCTACCTATCTCGATTTTCTCGCGGGCTTTCGTTACGACCCCAGCGAAGTGACGATCGAGCAGCAGGGCAGCGAGCTGTCGGTGGTGATGGAAGGCCCGTGGTACCGCACCATCTTGTGGGAAGTGCCGCTGATGGCGCTGATTAGCGAGCTTTGGTACCAACTGCGCGGCGTGGGGGTATCGGAAGATGACGAAGCGCTCATCGAGCAGCGCACGCGAGAGAAAATCGAACTGTACCGCCAGCACGGGCTGAAGATTGCCGAGTTCGGCACCCGTCGGCGCTTCTCGTTTGCGGTGCATGACCGGGTGGTGGAAGCGCTGCGCCACTACGGCGGGGAGGCCTTCAGCGGCACCAGCAATGTGCTGCTGGCCATGCGCCACGGGGTGAAGCCCATTGGCACCCACGCCCACGAGTGGTTCATGTTCCACGGGGCGCGTTTCGGTTTCAAAATGGCCAATAGTTTGGCGCTGGAGCACTGGGTGGATGTGTACCGGGGGGATTTGGGCATCGCGCTCACCGATACGTTTACCACGCGGGCGTTTTTCGAGAGCTTCGACAAGAAGTTCGCCAAGCTCTTCGACGGCGTGCGCCACGATAGCGGCGACCCGATTGAATTTGCCGATGCCACCATTGCCCACTACCAGCGCCTGGGCATTAACCCGCTGAGCAAAACCATCATCTTCTCCGATGCCCTCACCCCTGAAAAAGTGGAGCGCATTCGCGCCTTCTGCCAGGGGCGCATTGGCATGGCCTTCGGGATTGGCACCAACTTCACCAACGATATTGGCGTGGCGCCCATGAACATGGTGATCAAAATGGTCGAGGCCCGCCCCGAAGGGCAAGGCTGGCTGCCGGTGGTGAAACTGTCCGATGTGCCCACCAAGAACACCGGCGACCCTGAGATGATTGCGTTGGCGAAGAAAGTGCTCAGTATGGGCAGCTCATAGCTGCTTGGCTTTACTCTTTTTTGCCTTTAACAGCGAAAAAGAGCGGGGCGTAGAGCGCTTCCACCAATGTGGCAAAGGTGTGCCCATTGGCTTGCTCGAAGAACAACCGCTCGAAGCGGGGCCACTGGTGGCTTAAATACGCGCTTTGGGCTACTTCACCGGTTTGGTAGCGGCCGCCTTCATAGGCGCTTTCGGCGGCGGCGTAGGCGTCGCTTTCTCGGCCTTTTTCTTGCGCCATATCCGGCGTGCCTTGCTTACTTAGCCAAGCAAACGCGGCTTGCGGTGCGAGCGGTAGCGGGGTTTCTAAGCCCGCTTGCCACGCGGCTAGCTGGGTTTCCAAGTGCTGGCGGGCGGTCTCGGCATCCACCGGCGCTAACGTGACATGACCCGCTTTGGAGAGTAGTTGCGTCGTCATCGGGCCATCCAGGTTGCCCGCTAGGTGCGCGACCCAGGGGCGCAGCAGGTGGCTCCAGCGGTACTGGCCGCGCCCGCTGCCTTGGCTAATCAGGCTGCTACTGAGTAGCAGCAGGCGGCAGCGGTGGCCTGCTTCATCCTGACGCAGTTCGCCCAGGGGCTCTTCCAGTGTGAGGCCGTGGGCTTCGAAGTGAATCATGGTGTCGGGCAGGGGATGCGGCCACGCGTCTAGCGCTTCTTCGTAGGCGTTGAAAAGCGCCTCCATGGGGTCGGCAAGGGCATCGCGCATGCGCTGGCCGAAGGCGCCCATGGCCAGCACGCCTTGGCCTTGAAAGCGCTCCAACGCGTCGTGCAGCGCCTCGATACGCGGCTGGCCGTTATCCACCGCGTGGCGCTGGGCGGCAATCAGTTGGTCTTGCAGCTGCCAGTTTTGCAGGCCATCCAGGGCGAAGGGCTCGGCGTCTAGCTCGGCGATGGTTTCCTGCTCGAAATAGACCCCCAACCGGGTATTGAAGAAGCTGCGCACCGGCTCGCGCAGAAAGCCGCCCAACTGCGCCAGCGAGAGGCTGGTGGGGGCGTTTTCCGGCGCGGGTAGCATGCGCTCCACCGCAGGCGGCGTGCGGGGGGCGTGCACTTCCCGCCATTCGTGGGCGTAGGTGAACAGGCGGCCCGCCGGGTGGTTGAAGTAAGCGCGGCTGAACGGCTGCAGCGGGTGTTCGGTGGTGAGACTTTCCAGCAGCGGCGCGCCTGTGTGTGTTTGCCAGCCAGCCTCCAGGTGGTCGCGCAGTTGGCCCACCAGTACCGAGGGGGGCAGCGGGGAGTTGTCGATCTGGCTGCGGCCCATCCAACTGATGTAGAGCTGGTCCCGGGCGGAGAGCAGCGCTTCGAGAAACAGGTAGCGGTCGTCTTCCCGGCGGGAACGGTCGCCGGGACGGTAGTCGCTGCCCATGAGGTCGAAATCCAGCGGTGGCTGGGAGCGGGGGTAGTCGCCGTCGTTCATGCCCAGCAGGCACACCCGCTTGAAGGGGATGGCGCGCATGGGCATCAGCGTGGCGAAGTTGACCGCTCCGGCCAAAAAGCGCTGGGAAAGGCTGTGTTCATCGATTTGTACCAGCCAGTGTTCGCGCACCATGGAGAGCGGCAGCGGGTCGTCGAGTTCTGCTTCCTGGCTGCTTTCCAGTATCTGCTGCAAGCCGTTTTCCAGCTTGGTGAGCATGATGCTTTCCTGGGCATCGTCGGTGAGGAAGAAGGTTTCCAGCAGTGCCCGCAGCCGCGCCACCCAGGTGGCGGCATCGGTGGGTTGGCAGAAGGTTTCCCAGGTGGCGTCGAGCTTCTCCAGCAGCGTGGCCAGCGGCCCTGCCAGACCCGCTTCCAAGCCGCCAATATCATCGAACGGCTCGATGCCTTGCCAGGCGTGGCCGTCGCCCACGGTGTAGCCCAGCAGCAGGCGGCGCAGGCCGAAGGCCCAGGTGTTCTGGCTCAGCCCGCCGGGCAGCTCCAGCCGCTGGCGCTGCTGGGCGTTCAGCCCCCAGCGGATGCCCGCGCCTTCCATCCAGCGCTCGAGCACCGGCAGGTCGCGCTCTTCCAGGCCAAAGCGCTGGCGCAGGGCGGGCACTTCCAGCAGGTCGAGCACATCGCTGACCGTCAGGCGCAGCTCTGGCAGGCGCAGCAGTTTTTCCAGCGCGATCATCAGCGGCAGGCGGTGGCGGCTGGCCTGGTCGGAGAGCGTATAGGGAATATGCCGTGGGTCGTCCGTGGGCAGCTGGCCAAATACCGCTTCGATGTGCGGGGCGTAGCGGTCGATGTCCGGCACCATGACGATGATATCGCGCGGACGCAAGGCCGAGTCGGCGCTGAAGGCGGCCAGCAGCTGGTCGTGGAGAATCTCCACTTCCCGCTGAGGGCCGTGGGCGATATGGAACACGATGGAGTCATCGGCAGCGGGCAGTGCGGGCCAATGGGCTTGGGTTTCTGCCACCGGGCGCAGCTCGCGGATGTCGTCTTGCAGCTGGCTGAGCAGGCAGTGGCGCTCCTCGCCGCTGAACGGCTCGAACATATCGATGCGCAGCGCCTGCTGCTCGAATAGGGTTTGGTAGTTGCCCGCGTCGTCGTGCTCATCGAGCAGGCGCAGGTAGTCGCGGCCCTGCTTGCCCCAGGCGGCTAGCAGCGGCTGGGCGTGCAGGTGCAGGGCGTCATCGGCATCGCCGGTGCCCAGTACATCCAGCGCTTCGGGCATGCCGGTTTTGCGCCGCTGGCGGTAGCGCTGGGCGCGCAGCAGGTCCTTGTGCTCGATGATGTCCGCCCAGTAGAACTGGCAGGGGTTGTGCACGCACAGCACGATCTGGCAGCAGCGGGAGAGCGCCGCCAGGGCTTCCAGGGTTTGTTGGGGCAGCGACGAGATACCGAAAATGATCAGCCGACGGGGCAGCCCCGGCGGGCAGTCTTGGCCTTCCAGCTGCTCGGTGGCCTTCAAAAAGCGCTGGTGAACCTGGGCGCGGCTGCTGTTTAACCCGGCATCGCCTTGGGTGGCGGCCACATCGTCCCGCAAGATGCGCCATAGCGCGGGCTGCCAGCGCTGGTGCTCTTCCAAAGGGCGGTGCTCGCCTCGGGCGGTAATTAGCACGTCGTGGCCGTTAGCCCAGGCGTCCAGCCAGTCGGCACGGTAGACCTGGTACTGGTCAAACAGATCCGCCAGCCGCTCGGCCAGCTGGTAGTGCTTGCGCTGGTCACGGTCGGTTTCTAGAAACTGCGCCAGCGGCTCGAACACTGGTTGCCCGGCCAACGTAGGCAGCAGGCGCAGCAGCCGCCACACCAGGCGCGATTTATCGAACGGCGAGGTTTCCGGCACGGCGTCGGCATCGTGGGAAACGTGGGTGAGCACCCGGCGGTAGGCCTGCCATAAAAACCGCGCGGGCAGCATCACGTCCAGCGCCGCAGCAATACCCGCGCCGCCGTTGCCGGGGTCTTCCGCCAGGGCCAGCTTCAGCCACTGCCCAATGCCGTTGCTCTGGACCAGAATGGTTTCGTTCTCTAGCGGCCCCAGCGGGTGCCGCCGCATCCACTCCACCGCCAGCCCCCGCAAGTCCTCCAGCCGATTGGCGTGTACCACCATGAACCCGGGGGTGAGCGAAGTGGGGGAGAGCAGGGCATTGGCAGGCATACGGCGGCGTTCCTTCACGGCAATCAGCGTCACGGGTAGCGGTGACGCTATGGTGCCATAAGTTGGGGGTACTCGCGTGTATCTGGAGTAGGAACTTTTATGTACGTTGGGTTATCATAAAAGATAACTTGAGCGGGGTTATGCTATGGAGTGGCAGGTTGAGTTTTATCCAGGTGTCGAGCAAGAAATTTTAAGTATGCCGCCCAAAATACAGGCCAGAATGCTCCGGTTACTGGAGATGGTAGAGACTCATGGCGCTAACCTTGGGCCACCACACACGGAATCGATGGGCGACGGTTTGTTTGAAATTAGGGCAAAGGCAAAAGAGGGAATTGGCCGTTCTCTGTTTTGTTACGTGCATGGGAAACACATCGTCGTCCTGCACGCATTCGTCAAGAAAAGCCAGAAAACGCCGCGTCAGGCGTTAACATTAGCGCGGACAAGACAGCGCGAGGTGCAGTCATGATGAACTTAAAGGCACTAAAAGAGCAGGCGCTTCAGAACCCTGAAGTGAAGGCGGAATATGAACGTCTGGCACCGGAGTTTGCGTTGGCCTCCACACTGATTTCTATGCGCCAGCGTGCCGGGTTGACGCAAGAAGAGCTTGCCAAACGCCTGGATACACAAAAAAGTAACATTAGCCGCTTGGAGCGGGGAAGCAGTAACCCTGGCTGGAAAACACTACAGCGCTATGCACACGCCTGTGGTTTTGAACTGACGGTACATGTTGAACAACAAAAACAGCCAGTCCATTAAGCAGTCAGCGTGCTGCAATATTGGAACTCTCCTTGCGTCATCGGCTTACCGCCGCCAAGCTGTGGCCTCTGCCATGCAATGAAGAGGAGTCCGTGATGACCGAGCCGACCAACCATAATACCCGCCGCCACTCTGCCCCGGTGGTGGATGGCCCCGGTAAAGCGGCTAGCCGCGCCATGCTGCGCGCCGTGGGCTTCAACGATGACGATTTTCAAAAGCCTCAGGTAGGTATCGCGTCTACCTGGAGTATGGTGACGCCGTGTAATAGCCATATTGGTGAGCTGGCGGAGCTTGCCCGGGATGGGGCCGATGCCGCCGGAGGCAAAGGCGTGGTGTTCAATACCATTACCATTTCTGATGGCATTGCCAACGGCACCGAAGGCATGAAGTACTCACTGGTGTCGCGGGAGGTAATCGCGGATTCCATCGAAACCGTGGCGGGCTGCGAAGGGTTCGATGGCCTGGTGGCGATTGGCGGCTGCGATAAGAACATGCCGGGCTGCGTGATGGGGCTGGCACGGCTCGACCGCCCCAGCGTGTTCGTCTACGGTGGCACCATCATGCCCGGCAAGGGCCATACCGATATCGTCTCGGTGTTCGAGGCGATGGGCGCCCACTCCCGTGGGGACATCGACCTGATCGAGCTGAAAAACATCGAAGAGACGGCGATTCCTGGCCCAGGCTCCTGCGGGGGGATGTACACCGCCAACACCATGGCCTCGGCCATCGAGGCGCTGGGCATGAGCCTGCCGGGCAGCTCGGCGCAGAACGCGATTTCCCAAGAGAAGCGCGACGACTGCAAAGCTGCAGGCGAAGCCGTATTGGCGCTGCTGGCTCAAGACATCAAGCCTTCCGATATCATGACCCGCGAGGCGTTCGAGAACGCCGTGACCGTGGTGATTGCCCTGGGTGGTTCTACTAACGCCGTGCTGCACCTGATAGGCATGGCACGCACCGTCGGCGTCGAGCTGACCCTGGCAGACTTCACCGAGATCGGTAAGCGCGTGCCGGTACTGGCCGATCTGCGCCCCAGCGGCCACTACATGATGAGCGAGCTGGTGGCGATTGGCGGTATCCAGCCGCTGATGAAAATTCTGCTGGACGCTGGGTTGCTCAACGGCAACTGCTTGACCGTGACCGGTAAAACGCTGGCGGAAAACCTCGCTAACGTTGAGCCCTACCCGATGGATCAGCAGATCATCGCGCCGTTGGGTAACCCGATCAAAGCCGAAAGCCACCTGCGTATTCTGTTCGGTAATCTAGCGCCGGAAGGGGCGGTGGCGAAAATCACCGGCAAAGAGGGCACCCGCTTTAGCGGCTCGGCGCGAGTGTTTGGCTCGGAAGAGGAAGCCCAGGCGCGTATCAACGATGGCACCGTGGTGGCGGGCGACGTGGTGGTGATCCGCTACGAAGGCCCGAAGGGCGGCCCCGGCATGCGCGAAATGCTCACGCCCACCTCGGCCATCATGGGGCGTGGCTTGGGTAACGACGTGGCGCTGATTACCGATGGTCGCTTCTCGGGCGGCAGTCACGGGTTCGTGGTGGGGCATGTCTCGCCGGAAGCGTTCGACGGCGGCCCGCTGGCGCTGGTCGAAGATGGCGACCCCATTACCATCGATGCCGAAGCCGATACCATCGACGTGCACATCAGCGATGACGAGATGATGCGCCGCCGCGCGGCCTGGCAGCAGCCTACGCCTCGCTATCGTAAAGGCGTATTGGCGAAGTATGCCAAATTGGTCAGCTCGGCCAGTACCGGTGCGGTGACCGACCAAGAGTAATTCTTGACGGATCACCCACGCGGTTAGGCTGTCACTAAGTCGTCAAGCGCAAGGCGTACCCTTAATGCCTTGCGCTTTTTAATGAGTAAACGGTGGGTACGATGGCGGTAGAGAATAAGATACGAGAACGAGCCAGCGAGGTTTTTTGGGCATTTTTAGCGCTGGGGCTGACCTCCTTTGGCGGGCCGGTGGCGCACCTGGGCTACTTTCGTACGGCGTTTGTTGAACGCCGCCAGTGGCTCAGCGAGCAGGCCTACGCGGATTTGGTCGCGCTGTGTCAGTTCTTGCCGGGGCCAGCCAGTAGCCAGGTGGGCTTTGCCTTAGGGTTGATGCGCGCTGGCCCCTGGGGGGCGGCAATGGCGTGGCTGGCGTTTACGCTGCCCTCTGCCATCGTGCTGGTGCTGTTTGCATTGGGCGCGGCAGTGCTAGATGGCCCGGTGGCCAGCGGCATCATTCATGGCTTAAAAGTGGTGGCGGTGGCTATTGTGGCCCACGCGGTGTGGGGCATGGCGCGCAACCTCTGCCCGGATAAAACCCGCACGGGAATTGCCCTGGCAGCGGTGTTCGCGGTGGTGCTGGTTAGCGGGCCGTTGGGGCAGGTGGCGGCGATTGTGCTGGGCGGCGTGGCGGGGCTGCTGCTTTGTCGCCAAAGCGCTGCAGCATCGTCTAGCGAATCGCTACACTTCCCGGTGACACGCCAAGCGGGCACGCTGGCGTTACTAATATTCGCGGGGCTGTTGGTGCTATTACCGCTGTTGGCGGCGAGTGCGGGTTGGTTGAACGTCGTCGATGCGTTCTACCGTTCAGGCGCGCTGGTGTTTGGCGGTGGCCATGTGGTGCTGCCGCTGCTGGAAGCGGAAGTAGTGCAATCGGGTTGGGTCACGGCGGATGAGTTCTTGGCCGGTTACGGCGCAGCGCAGGCGGTGCCAGGACCGCTGTTTACGTTTGCCGCATATTTAGGCGCGCTGTTGCCGGGAATTCCCAGCGTGATTGGCGCGTTACTGGCGCTGCTGGCGATTTTTGTACCGGGGTTTTTGCTGCTGGTCGGCGTGCTGCCATTTTGGAACCAGTTCCGCCAGTGGAGCAGTGCTCAAGCGCTGATGCGTGGTGCCAATGCGGCGGTGGTGGGGATTTTAGGCGCGGCGCTTTATCAGCCGGTGTGGACCAGTGCCATTCTTGGGCCGTACGAGTTCGTGCTGGCGTTGACGGGCTTTCTGCTGCTCACCGTGTGGAAGCTGCCTGCATGGGTAGTCGTGATCGTCGTCGCTTTGGGTGGGGTAGTGATCACGCTGTAGCATCACTACCCCAGCCGGTTTATACGCGGCTTACTTTAACCGGTAACCCTTGGCGCACGCTGGCGCCGCTAATCGGTTCAAGCCAAGTGCCGTCTACCGCCCGCGTAGGGTCTTTAAACCCCAAGTCGTTGATGTTGATGCCTGCCCGCATCCACGGCATATCAGGCTGGGGTTCACCGTCAATGATGTGTGGTGTGGCGCCTAAATCTTTATGACCGTAGCCGTGTTCAATACCCAGTGCGCCGGGCACAACGCTTTCGCTTACCAGGGCTAGCCCCACCACGCTGCCGCCAGGGCTTTCAATGCGAATGGTGTCGCCGTGCTGAATGCCAAAGCGTTCGGCATCTTGGCGGTGCATTTGCACGGGGTTGTAGGGCTTGATCATCCGCAGCCGTTCGTTACCGATGGCGTAGGAGTTCATCAGATTGGATTTGAACGAGAATGCCAGTAACGGCCACTCTTGCTCTGAGAAGATCTCCCGCATGGGCTGCTTATTCGCCATTTGAGGCAGCGAGTGACACGGTACGCCCCGGTTTGGCAGCCCATTGGTGGTATCAATGCTGGTGCCAACCGCTTCGTTATAGACACACAGGGTTTCTTTCCACTGGCGTTTTAAATGTTGGCCTACGAAGTGTTCGCTGGCATCTTCAAAACGTCCACCCCGGGCGTACAGATAGGCCACACGGCTGCGCTCGTCGGCTTTCAGCGTACGTTCAAGCTTAGGCAGCAGCGGTGCAATGCCACTATGGGCAACGTCAGTTTCGTTCGCTTCTGGTAGCGGCGTCTCTTGGAAGGCAATATTGGCCGCTGCCCGCAAGTAGTAATCTTCAGCGCGGTTGAGGGGGTGCAGATTGCCATCAGTATCGGGGATGGCGTTATCACCGAAGCCCGGCAGCCCCAGCCGTTTAGCTACGGCAATAAAGAAGCTATCCATAGACACCGGCTCGCCTTCGGCGGTTTTTTGTTGGCGCGGTTCAACCACCGGCCAGCACGCGGTGGTCAGCTTGCCTAGCGTGCCTTTCCAGGAGCCTGCAAAGCCCCATACTTCGTACATCACTGAATCCGGTACGATGTAATCGGCGTAGCGGTTAGTCTCGTTGATAAAGCCATCAATCGCGACAAACAGCCCCAAGCGCTTGGGATCTTTCAACTTATCAACAACCACGCCTTTTAAGCCCGCTTGGCCATAAATCGGGTTAGCCATGCAGCCAATTACCGCTTTAATAGGGTAAGGGTAGCCATCCAGCGCGGAAGGTAAATGTTCGGTGAGTGTTGGCGGCGCGAGCGAGCGCCAAGGAGCCTTAGCAGGGTAGGGGTTTTCGCCAGCCGCTACCTTACGTTGATACTCCGACGATTTTTCATAGGGGAAACGTGAGCGCGAGAGAAACACGCCCTGTGGGCCACGCTTGCCGGGGAAATTAGCTAAGTCGTAGCGTGGGCCTTCGCCGGTGCCTTTATAGGTGCCGCCGCCCACCGCGCTGCCGCCTTTCATGTTGTAGTTGGCTGCCAACAGGTTGAGCATTTGAACGCCAAAAGCAGCGTAGAAGCCGTTGCCTGACATCATACCGCCGTGGCAGTTAACGGCGGCCTTACGGCCGTGGCTGGCATACTTTTTGGCTAAGTCGATAATCGTTGCTTTGGGAATACCACAATGTTCAGCATAGGTGTCCATGTCGTATTCATGGGCCGATTCACGCAGCAGCGTTAGGCTGGTTTTAACGGTAACGGTGCTGCCATCGGCAAGCTCCACTGCGCGCTCGGCAAATAGCTCGGCGGCCATGACATCTTCGCTGAGCGCGAATTCGCCGCCTGACACGACGACGGGCATATCCGCATCGCTACCGGCCTCAGCAAGGCCCAAATCGCTGGCGCGCAAAAAGTAGCCACGGCGCGGATGTTCGAAGGTATCAATGACCAAATGCGTTGCGTTGGTGTGGGTGGTCTCGCCCGCGGCATCAGCAGCAGACTGGCCCGGCAGGGCGAGAAAATCGCTGGCATAGCCCTCGTGGTCCAGCAGCCACTGAATCATCGCCATGGCAAAGGCGCTGTCGGTGCCGGGGCGAATGGGCACCCATCGATTATTATCCGCCGCGTGGGAAGTGGCAGCATTTAGCGCGGGGTCGACTACCACGTACTCAAGGGTTCCTGCGGCGCGTGCCTGAGCAAGCAAGCGGCCTTGACGCTTAAACGGGTTGCCTGCTTGGCTAGGCGCGCAGCCGATATACATGATGAACTGTGCGTTCTGAATGTCGGGTTTTACATGGGCATTAGTGACAATATTGTTCATCACGGCCCCTGACCCCATGCGGAACGCCAAGCCGCAATAAGAGCCGTGGTGGCCGTAGTTGCGGGTAGCAAAGGCGTTGAGCGTGAAGCGCTTGAGTAAATCGGAGCGCCCGTAGTCGCCGGCTTCCATGACCATCAGCTGGTTCGCCTTGGGGCCGTACTCTGGATTGGCAGGGTCGATAGGCGTGTCGTGGTCGTGAATGGCGCGCAGCCCATCCACATGGCCTTCACCAAACAGATCGCCCCCCTCACAAATCTCTTCAATCAGCTGTTCAAACGAGATTTTTTGCCACTCCCGGTTACCGCGCTCGCCAACGCGCTTCAAGCAGTGGTCGATACGAAACGGGTTAGTGATCTGGCTCATCATGGCATTGCCGCGGGCGCAGGCGGTAGAGCGGTTAACCTGCCCCTGTTCGCCGTAGGCGCTGACGCTGCGAAGCGCATCGGCCACTGGGGTGCGCATCGGTAAATGGTCATCTGCAGAGAGCGGATGGTAAGGATTGCCAGATACCCGCAGCACTTCGCCTTGGGTGTCATCAATGCGTACCCGTACGCCGCACTGGGTGGTGCAGCCGTAGCAAATGGTAAAGGCGGTGCGTTGATTGGGAGTGAGGGTTAGCTCGCCAGTGGTTAAGTCAACGCGGTACTCCGGCGTAAGCGAGTTGCCGTGAATGTTGTGCTTGGGTTTTTCCCCCGCGCTGCCACTGAGTCCTTTGGCCATCTTGGCAAGCGGGTCAGCGTAGCCTACTGCAAAGGTGGCGGCACCGCCTGCGGCAGCGGCGCCTTTGAGAAACCGGCGGCGTGAGGGGTCTTGAGCAGACTTAGCCATGGTTAGGCGCTCCTTGTTCGGCGTTAAGCGAGTCACTGGGTGTATTGGTGTCGAAAGAGGGCGGCGGTTTAACGCCACCTTGCTGGGCTTGCCGCCATGGGATAAATAGCTCAATCAGTAAGATAGCGGCGAGCCAAAGCCCAAACGTACCGACAATACCTAACAGGCCGGAAGAGCCAGCGGGGATGCCATAGTGGTGAAAGCCTGCGCTGTTACGGGCGACGTGCTGAACGTCCATCAGCACCACCCAACGGAACATCCAGCCCATATGAATAGCTACCAGACCGAGTAGCCAAGCCCAGGCAAGCAGTGCGGGTTGGCGTTGGGTCGAGCGTGAGAGTAACCACGCCACCGCTATAAAAAGTGCTATGCCAGTAATACCGCCCCACAGCGCGGTGCTACGCCAGGAAGGGCTGTGACGAACAGACTCCAGCGCTGCGGCGACCGAGCCAACGTTGGCGTTAATACCATCCAGGAACCAGCTAGCCGCGATTAAACCCGCTACTGCACAGAAGGCGAGTAGGACATACAGCATTTGCCGAACGGTGGCGTGCGAACACAGCCCGCTTACCTGGTTGAGTACCAACACCAGCCCTGCTGCCGCGATGAAGCCTGTCGCGACCAGCATGGGCGGAAGCCATACGGTGTTCCATAGCGGGCGTGCTTTCACAATGGCAAGCTCTGCGCCGGTATAAAGCATAATGCCGCTGGAAAGCAGTAGTGCGGCTACCCCCACGATGGCCACCAGTGCCCTTGGAGTAGCGCTATCGCCCAGGCTTAGCCATTTAGCCACCCATCCGCTCAGCCCTGGCGCATTGCGCTGGGCCTGGAGCGCCGGGCGCCAAGCCAGCCAAGCAAGGCCCAGTACGCTGACGAGATAGAGCGGCAGAACCACGCTGCCGATGGACATCCACGAGTGGGTGTTGGCGTAAGCATAAAAGTGCCAAAAGCGCAGCGGTTGGTGTAGATCTGCAAGTAACGCAACAGGTGCGACCAGCGTGGTGCTGACGCAAGCGATGAGTGCAAGACGTGCGGTGGGCAGCCACGCTTTTTTGCCGAAGATTAACGCGGGGGCTGCAAGCCAGAGACTCGCGTAGGAGACGGCGATCATGAAAAAGTACTGTACTGCCCAGGGGTACCAGGCAATGTCATAACGCGGGGCGAGCAGTTCAATGGTGGAATTCATAGCCCATCTCCTGGCCGTGGGGGTCAAACACTTCAAGCGCCACGGGTTCCGCCACGGGGCGTGTAGTGAAGCGTTCATCCATCCCGAGGTAGAACACTTGGGGAAGCGTGTTTTTTTCTGGCTGAAGTACCATCAGTGCATCACGGTGTTCTTGAATCATGCGGCTGATTTGGCTGTCAGGGTTGCGCATATCACCAATAATCCGCGCACCTCCAACACAGCTTTCAACACAGGCGGGCAGTAGCCCTGCCTCTAAGCGATGCGCGCAGAACGTGCACTTGTCAGCGGTTTGGGTGCGCTCGTTAATAAAGCGGGCATCGTAAGGGCAGGCGTTAACGCAATAAGCGCAGCCCACGCAGCGGTCGCTATCAACCACAACGATGCCATCCTGCTGTTGGTAGGTAGCTTCAACGGGGCAAACGGGCACGCAGGGCGGGTTTTCGCAGTGATTGCACAGCCTGGGCAGCATAAACGTGGCCAGCTCACCGCTCTCCTGATGCTGCACTTCGTACTGGGAGACCGTGGTGCGAAACTGGCCAAGCGGGGCGGCGTTCTCAATATGGCACGACACCGTGCAAGCCTGGCAGCCGATGCACTGGCGAAGATCAATCAGCATGCCGTAGCGCTTTGTGGGATCACCTTCACGCCGGGCAGGCTGCTGATTAATGCCTGCTTGGGCAAGGCTAGAAAAGGGTACCAGTGCAGCGCCTGCACTTAAGCGGGCCAGCTGGCCGAGTAGCGAGCGGCGTATGGCGTCCATAGCGCCTCCTTAGCGAGTAAAACGTCATTCGCAGGGGCGAATGGTCGGGGTACGCTAAGACTACGCCTTACGTTGAAGGGGAAAGTTGATTCTCGTCAATGAGTTAGCGCGCTTTTCTTAATGCTCACTTAATCTTAAAGCGCTAACTGATTGTTTTCATGAAAGACGTCCTATTAAGCGTGACAAACAAAAACAGGCTGACCCAATGGGCCAGCCTGTATCGAAAGGGGGTAGATTCTGATGTAGTAGCTGTTGCTATGGCGCCTCCAGCTCTAACGTGCGGCGCAGGACATTAAGCTCGTTGATGTCCAGATGCTCTAGCCTTCCGGCGAGCAGGTCGCTGATCTTTTGAACGGGTAAGCCAGCTTGGCGGGCTATTTCGCGGCTTCCCAGATCTGATACGGCGATCAGACGGGTAATAATACGCATGAGGCGCGTACGTTTTTCTAAATCCCTGACATCGAGGTCAGGGCTGCTTCGCGGAGGATCTAATGATTCTGCGTGAGCAGTTGAGTATGCCGTACTCATGTGACTCCATCAGTCGGAAATGACAAACACACAATGCCGCCAACTCACGCGGTTTTCAATGCCTAATTTGATGAAAATTTCACGCAGCGAGTAACACCCGCAAATGCCCGTGGCTCTGGTAAACTATGCGCCTTCCTAATTCTGAGTGAGCCGCGCTTTGCACGGCTTATGGACTGCTTTCTAGCTTATGTTAGGCCGTTGGCCGAGGAGTTTTGCATGTCGAACAGCGCACCCAAAGTGGGCGTGATCATGGGGTCGAAGTCTGATTGGCCGGTCATGGAGCACGCGGTGGCGATGTTAGAGCGGCTGGGCGTTCCCTACGAAACCCGTGTGGTATCGGCGCATCGCACACCCGACCTGCTGTTCGAATATGCAAAAAGTGCCGCTGAGCGTGGCCTGCAGGTGATTGTGGCAGGCGCAGGCGGTGCAGCTCATTTGCCGGGTATGGTCGCGTCACAAACGGCACTTCCGGTGCTGGGTGTGCCGGTGGAGTCTAAAGCGTTGAAGGGCTTGGATTCACTGCTTTCTATTGCTCAAATGCCGGGTGGTATTGCGGTAGGCACCCTAGCTATTGGCAAAGCCGGTGCCACCAACGCAGGCCTGCTGGCCGCACAAATTGTGGGCCTTCAGAACAGCGCCGTGCGCGAAGCTGTTGAGGCGTTCCGTACTGAACAGACACAACTGGTGTTGGATAACCCTGATCCGCGCCCCGATGTACCTGCATCTAACCAGCCAGCACAGTAGGTTGCCCAATATGAGCACTCAGATGGAAGAACGTATGATTGCAAAAAATATTGGCGTACTAGGCGCAGGCCAACTAGGCCGCATGCTGGCCCTAGCGGGCTATCCTCTGGGGAACACTTTCACCTTTTTAGATACCACCGGTAACCCCAGCGCGGGTATCGGCGAGGTGATTGTCGACCCGGAGAACCAGCATCTGGCGGCGTTTCTGGATAAGGTCGATGTAGTGACCTATGAATTCGAGCACCTCCCCGTTGAATTGGTAAAGCAGATTGAGCAGCACAAGCCGGTTTATCCCGGCAGTCGCGCTATTGCGGTGTGCCAAAACCGTGTAGAAGAGAAAACGCTGTTTGATCGCTTGGGTATTCCCACGCCGGCCTATCGCGTGGTGGAAAGTGCTGAGCAGCTCGCTGCCGCCGCCGCTGAGCTTGGTTGCCCGGTAGTGGCCAAATCGGTCACGGAAGGCTACGACGGCAAAGGGCAGGCGGTGCTGAAAGCACCGGAACAGGCTCAAGAGGCGTGGGACTCGATTGGCCATACGCAGCTCATCGTCGAGGCGTTTGTCGATTTTGTGCGCGAAGTATCGATGATTGCGGTGCGCGGCCGCGATGGGGATGTGGTGTTCTACCCCATGGCAGAGAACCAGCACGTGGGCGGCATCCTACGCTACTCCGTGGCCCCACTGCCGGATTTGGACGCCAGCGTTCAACAAGCCGCCGACAGCTACATTCGTGCGCTGCTGGATGAGCTGGATTACGTGGGCGTGCTGGCGCTGGAGCTGTTCCAAACCCGTGATGGCAGCCTGCTGGCCAACGAAATGGCCCCGCGGGTGCATAACTCCGGCCACTGGACGATGGACGGCGCAGTGACCAGCCAGTTCGAGAACCATCTGCGGGCAGTTCAAGGCTTGCCGTTAGGCGCAACCAATGCCATTGCGCCCACCTGCATGGTGAATGTGATTGGCCTGGAAGGTGATAACGCCGCGCTGCTAGCCATTGCCGACACCCACCTGCATCGCTACGACAAAGCCGAGCGCCCAGGGCGTAAGCTGGCTCACGTTAACGTCGTGGCGTCGAGTCACGCCGAGCTGCTTGAAAAAGTGCGTGCTTGTCAGGCGTTGATACCCGATGCGCCCCCCGTTGAGTGGAGTTTTGAATCTACGTTATGAACAACGAAGCCGCCTGAAAAGGCGGCTTTTTAATTTCTGATGGTGACTACTTTTGTGACTTAAACGTGCTAAAACAGATGTATTAAACAAAGCCTAACCAATAAGATTGGCGTTAAGCCGACTGAAGAACAGGGAGTTTGTATGTCGCCCCCCACACCCCTCGCCGCCACGGCGATGGCCTCCGGGCTGCGCAGTGGTTATCAGCGTGACCATCACATCACCATGCAGCGTTTGCGCGGTGAAAAAGTGCGCCTGCTTTACGACAACCTATGGCAGCCAGTGCTGAGCAGCGTGCTGGCGGGTGGGCTGCTGGTAGCGGCCATGTGGCCGGTGGTGGATGCCGCGCTACTGCTGGGGTGGTTTACGGTGCTGGTGGCGATTTCAGGATTGAGATTACTGCTAGCCCAGCGGTTTAAGCGCCTGCCTGCGCTACAGCAGCAGCGCCAGCGCTGGCAGCGTTGGTTTGCTGTGGGGGCGATTGCTTCTGGCTGCGTGTGGGGCGCCTCCGGCGTGCTGCTGTTTAGCCACAATCACCCCGCCCAAATTGCCGCGCTCTCGATTGTGCTGGCCGGTATTGCTGCGGGGGGCGTGACTACGCTCTCTTCCGTGTGGTGGATCGCCATTGGCTTTGTGCTTCCCATTTTGCTGCCGCTTAAGCTGCAGTTTCTGTTTCAGGGCTCGCCGCTCTCTATTTTAATCGGCCTGATGCTGGTGCTTTTTTTAGGTTTGATCATCGCCACTAGCCGCCGCTTTAGCCGTACTATTCACGACAATATTGCCCTGCGGGTAAACATGGCCGCCCGGGAGGCGCAGCTGCGCGAAAGCGAAAACCGCTATCGCTCTATTTTTCAGCACTCGCCGTTAGGCGTGCTGCACTTCGATGAGCAGGGGCAGATTACCGACTGTAACAGCAAACTGCTGGCTATCCTGAGCGTGGAGCGCTCAAAGTTACTCGGCTACCGCATGCTGGACCGCTCTGCCGACCGAAAGGTGGCTCAGGCGGTTAGGGATGCGCTGGAAAAAGGCACGGGCTATTACGAAGGCACTTACCAACTGCCCAACGCCAGTGTGGGCACGCCTTTGCGAGCGTTCTTCAACGGGGTACATAGCGCCAGCAACCAGATGGTGGGCGGTGTGGCGATTATTGAGGATTTCACCGAACGAAAGCGCAACGAGGCGATTATCTACCGCCAGGCTTACTACGATGCGCTAACTGATTTGCCCAACCGGCGTCTGTTTATCGAGCGTTTAGAGGCGCTGTGTAATGGGCAGAACAACGACCAGCGCGGTGGTTTGGTGATGTTTATGGATATGGATCGCTTCAAGCTGATTAACGACACCCTAGGCCATGCCGCAGGGGATGACTTGTTGGTGCAGGTCGCGCGCCGCTTGGAGTCGTGTTTGCAGGCGGATGATATGGCCGCCCGTTTAAGCGGCGATGAGTTTGTGCTGCTGGCGCTATTTGATGTCACCGACCCTGAGGCGCTCAACGCCGTGGCGGCGCGTTACATGGATGCGGTGCAGAGCGCGTTGTCCGGCAAGTACCGTTTAGAGAGCCGCTGGGTAGAGGTGACACCTAGCATGGGCTACACCTGTTTTGATGCCACGGCCTGCGACCATGCCGATGTGCTTAAACAGGCAGATACGGCGATGTATCAGGCAAAGACCGAAGGACGGGCACGGCTGCGCCGCTACCAGCCCTGGATGCGTGAAGAAGTGAACAAGCGTGTGGCGGAACAGGCGCCTAACCTGCCAATTGACCGCTAAGCAGTAGCCACAGGGCAATCAAGGCAAAGTGCCCTGGGTACCAGGCAAGCCAAAGGCGGCGCGGCATCTCCAGCGCCACCGGCGGCACTCGCTGGGCAGCACCGGCAGCCAGCATCAGCACGATCACGCAGGTGGCGACGGTGAACGATTTAGCCATGTCGGAGGCGTTCATTTGCCCGGCAATCCAGAGCACAGGAAATGCCGCTAGCCCCGCCCAAAGGCGCGATTTCAACGCATTTCGGGTTTCGCTGAGCGCCTGCATGGCAAACATAAACAGCGGAATCAGCAGCAGGCCGTTATGGCCATACTCCACCCAAAATCCCAGTAGATACCACACCGTAACGCCGACGGCAGCGCCTAACATGAGCCAACCAAATCCTAACGTTTGCCGTTGATAGTGCTGCCAGCCTTGCCGTACCAGCGCTCCTAGTGCCAACCCGCTGGCCAACGTAAAACAGACGTTCAAAATGAACGCATCCGAGGCGCGTGGCATCAGCATATAGGGCACTTGCGCGGCGAGGCCGATAATCAAAATCCGCCGTGAGTAGCGCAGTGGGTTGCGGGTATTAAACAGGCCGTGCCACGCCACCATGGCGGCAAACAGCGGAAACGCAATGCGCCCAATGGATGAACCCGCCCAACCTAAATCCCAGTCTCCCGGCAGCACGTAGCGGGTCAGGTGGTCCACAGTCATGGTGAACAGCGCCAGCCACTGTCCCCAGGCCGTCCAGTGGGAAGAGGGGCGAAACACCTCTGCGGCGCTTGCCTGTGGCGTTGCGTGAGCCGCCGTCGATTCAGCCATGATACCTCCTTGTATGTGGTTAAGTGATAGTAAAGACCCGGTTTGGCGGAGCAAGTTCGCTGGAGTGACGGGGCCTGGCAGGCGCTGAAAATCGGTTTACCCAGCGCCCAAACGTGGTCAATGGCCCAGCGGCCTTCGCTGAGCACAATAAAATCCGCATCCACGCCGATGAACTCAGGAATGTAGAGAATATCGCTGGCTACCGAACCGGTCAGCGTAACGAGGGGAAGTTGGCACGGGCGTGCCAAAAGGCGGGGTGGGCTATTCGTAGAATCATTCGCTCAGGTAGAAACGGGCGATATTGCCACGGGTACCTGGGCGAAGCGCGTGCAGCGCGGGGGATAAGAGGAGGCGTGAGGGCATGATGGCGTCTCGCTTGCGTGCCTCCCCAAGCGGGGAGGCAATCTTAGGCAGTTAGCGCTTACTCTTCGCCGAAGTAACGGGCGTAGATTTCATCGTAAGTGCCGTCTTCCTGAAGCTCAGCCAGAGCTTCGTTGAACTGTTCGGCCAGAGCTTCATCACGCTGACGGAAGGCGATACCGAAACCCTCACCGAAGTACTCTTTAGGCTCGCTAATGCGTTCACCCACCACGACGTACTCGGCTTCTTCGCTGTCTAGCAGCGTGGACTGGCCGATCGGGAAGTCGAGGAAGACGATATCTAGACGCTGTGCTTCCATGTCCAGCACCATGTCGTCGGCGGTGGAATAGCGGCTGATGTCGGCAACGCTGCTGAAGTTATCAGTAACGTAGTTATCCTGCAGTGTACCGCGCTGAACGCCAATGGTTTTACCCGCAAGGGTCTCTTCGTTGGCTTCGCTGATGTCCAGGCTGGCGGGGGCAAACCAGGCAGACGGCATGGTGATGTAGGGGTCAGAGAACAGCACCTGCTGACGGCGTTCGTCGTTGATGGTCATGGAAGACATGATTGCATCGTAGTTGCGTGACATCAGGCCTGGAATAATGCCGTCCCACTCCTGCTCGACCCACTCACAGGTAACACCGATACGCTCGCATAGGGCGTTGCCCAGGTCGATGTCGAAGCCGGTCAGTTCACCTTCAGCGGTGCGGTATTCCATGGGCTCGTAGGGAACGTCGACGCCGATACGCACGTTGTCGTAATCGCGCGCGTGAGCAGAAGATGCTGCAGCGACGGCCAAGCCCAGCAGAGAAGCAGTCAGTAGTTTTTTCATTTTTAGACTCCAAAAGAAGCAGGTTCACCCAAGGTGATCCCCCTTAACGTACCCCAGGTTGAGGTCGGCGAAAAGGGGGAGTCTGCATTTGAACCAACGTTTGTTTTACGCTGGACGTGTTGGATTTATTGTAGCTAGGAATTTTGTGGCCGCAGGTGGGCCAGTAATTTTTTCTCTAGGAAGCGGAAAAAATACAAAATCGCAAAGGTTAAACAGAGATAGATGGCCGCGACAAACAGGAAGGCATCAAACGGCGCATAAAAGCGGGCATACACAAAGCGTGCCGCGCCGGTGAGATCCATTAGCGTCACCACGCTAGCAATCGCGCTGGCGTGCAGCATGAAGATGACTTCATTGCCGTAAGCGGGCAGCGCACGACGAAAGGCGCTGGGCAGAATAATCCGCCGCATCATTAGGTTTTGCGACATGCCATAGGCGCGCGCTGCTTCGATCTCGCCTTTAGACGTGGCTTTGATCGCCCCACGGAAGATCTCGGTGGTGTAGGCCGCCGTATTGAGCGTAAAGGCGATAAGCGCCGGGTAGAAGGCTTCTTTTAGCACTGGCCACAGGAAGGTTTCCTGGATACCGTCGATGAACACAACGCCGTAGTAGATGATGTAGAGCTGGATCAGCAGCGGCGTGCCGCGAAATACGTAGGTATACACATAGACCGGCAGGCTGATCCACTTATGCTTAGAGCTGCGCATAATGGCCAGCGGAACCGCAAGAATTAACCCGGCCACCAGCGATAGAAACACCAGCTGTGTGGTGGTCACCAAGCCTTCCCAGTAGTAGCCCAGGGTGGTGGGCGTAAAGATCAGGTTGTCTGCCAGCAGATCGTTAAACCATGCAGAGATATCTAGCATGTCACTGCCCCCCAAAGCCGATGTCGTAACGTTTTTGTAGGCGCGCAAAGATCCACTCGGAGACGCTGGCAATGAGCAGGTAGGCCACCGCCACAGGGATCAGAAACACGAAGGGCTCGTGGGTCGCGCGGGAAGCTTCGGCGGCTACTCGGACCATGTCGGTCAGGCCGATCACCGAGACCAGCGCGGTGGTTTTGAGCAGTACCATCCAGTTATTGGAAAGGCCGGGCAGGGCGTGGCGCATCATTTGGGGGAAGCGAATGCGACGAAAAACCAAACCACTGCTCATGCCGTAGGCTTTGCCTGCCTCTATCTGGCCGTTATCCACTGCCATGAACGCCCCACGAAAGGTTTCGCCCATGTAGGCACCGAAGATAAAGCCGATGGTCAGTACGCCTGCGGCAAAGGCATTGAAATTGATGTAAATGTCGATGTCATAGTTGTAATACAGCATGTCGCTGATGGCATTGACGCCGATCTGGCCGCCGAAGAACAGCAGCATCATCAGCACTAGGTCCGGCACACCGCGAATCACCGTGGTGTAAACGGTGGCGGTGCGACGTAACAGCCAGTTACGCGACATCTTGGCGCTGGCCGTCAGCAGCCCTAGGAGGATGGCCAAGATCAGCGATAGAACGGCCAGTTGAACGGTAACGCCCGCCCCTTCGATCAGGCGGGGGCCGTAACCTTGCAAATCGAGCATGGTGTGGGTGCCTCGCGGATCAGTATTTAGGAGCCAGGAACTGCTTCAGGCGCGGTGACTGTGGGTTACCGAGTACATCGTCGGGAGCCCCTTGTTCCTCTACCAAACCTTGGTGCAGGTAAATTACTTTGCTGGAAACGTCGCGGGCAAAGCTCATTTCGTGGGTGACCACGACCATGGTGCGTCCCTCATCGGCCAAGTCACGCATGACCTTTAGTACATCGCCCACCAGTTCCGGGTCCAGCGCTGAGGTCGGCTCGTCAAACAGCATTACTTCAGGGTTCATGGCCAGCGCTCGGGCAATGGCGCCGCGCTGCTGCTGGCCGCCGGACATTTGTGCCGGGTAGGCGTTGGCGCGAGCGCTAAGCCCTACGCGGTCCAGCAGTGCGTGGGCGTGCTCAATGGCCTCTTTTTTCGGCTTGCCGAGCACGTGGATCGGCGCTTCGATGATGTTTTCCAGCAGCGTCATGTGCGCCCATAGATTGAAGCTCTGGAACACCATCGAGAGCTTGGCGCGCATTTGAACCACCTGTTTCCAGTCGGCGGGTTCGCGGCCGTGCTTGGTGGTTTTAAAACGGATTTGCTCGCCGTGAACGTACAGTTCGCCGTCGTCCGGCTGTTCCAGCAGATTCATGCAGCGCAAGAAGGTGCTTTTGCCTGACCCTGAGGCACCAATGAGGGTGATGACGTCACCTTTTTGGGCTTCGAGAGAGAGGCCTTTGAGGACTTCTGTATCGCCAAAGCGCTTTTTAATATTGCGCACTTCAAGGGGAGTAGGCGTAGCGGCCATAACTTAGGCTCCAGTACAGGGTTGCCGCAGCAGCAACAAATGAATTCGTCGTGCGTGTGTGCGGCTGGCGCGAAAAAAGGGGCGATTCTATCAGGACTGTGCCAAATGCGCGTACTTTATCAGGACGACATTGGTCTTGGTACGTAGCGATGTGTCCTGACGGCCCCTTCTCGTTGTTGTTATAAAAAAAGACGTCGTTATGAAAAGTACGTTTTCATCGTCAGACAGTAGCGCAAGTGTCCGTCAGGTAATGGCATGACTGGGTACCACCAACAGTGCCGCACGAGCGCCTATGTCGACGTGGGCATTGGGGAACACCACATGTAATGGTGTCTTCTCCACGATGAAATCACCCGCTACCCCATCTTTGGCGAGGCAGGTGCCGGGCTCGAAACGGCTGAAATTGGGCACGTCATCGTCGAGGCAGAGCGTAAAGTCCTCCGCTTGGCGCATCAGCTCGTGCTGTACTTTAAAAAAGGCCATGGTTTCGGCGGTTTTTTTCGGCGGCTCGCAACCTGCGCTGAGCGAGCTGAGTAACGTTAGCATCGGTGCCAGCGCCGCCATGTCGTTCTCGCCAAACGGCGCGACGCGGCCAAGCTCGAAGGTAAACGCCTGTGCGTGGTGATAGTGTTTGCTGTAGTGGGAGAAGGTCCAACTATGCTGATGTTGATGCAGCACCGCCTGCATATCGGCAGCGGCCAACCACTGCCACTGTTCAGCGTCTGTGGCAGTTTCTGCATAGGGCTCTACCACAAAGCGGGTATATAAGCTGCTACGGATCGCGGTATGCAGGTCGTAATGTAGCTTAGGCAGCGCATGATGACGATTGAAAAACGTATCGACCGCTTCCATTAGCTCTCGCGCTCGGTCAGGTTCGGGGCCCCGCTCGTCCAGATCGCGTTTGAAAAGCCGGTTGAGGTTGGTAGCAATGAAGCGTTTGTGCGCTTTTAACGCGGGAATGTTACCCAAGATTACCAGCACCGGCGCGCCTAGCTGCAGCGTGCTGGATTCCAAAGCGCTCAGCCAATCGCCGAGCAGTTCCACCGGGGCGGTTTCGTTACCGTGTATCGCCGCAGAAAACACACAGGCGCGGGCCTCTGGGCGCAAAATATTGGGCGTTAGTTCCAGAACACCTGGCCCATGAAGATGGTAAGTGCCGCTTGGGAAGCGGCCGATGCGCGGGGAAGGGCGTTCGCCGTCAAGCGTCCAGTCGAGCCATTGGCCTAGCATGAAAGTGTCCTTAAGCATGGGCATTCGCTTTTTGTTGCCCTACCTTTACCACGCTGGCCGTTGACCACAAGTGGGGACGTCGTTCGCGTGAAAATGGTCGGTGGGAAGATGAAAGTTGTTGGCACAAAAAAACGCTTATGGCAGATCGCTACAAGCGTTTTCAGGCCCAGCGCTTTTAGTGCTGAAGTGGCACAAGTGCAAGGTCGGCACATCGATGAAATCGAAGCGCGGCGTCGAAAACATTCGCTTTTATCTACGCTTAACTGCGCTATGTTTCAATGAGTTTTCACTGCCCGCTGTGGGCAACCTGTCTGATGCTTGAATGCAAGTCCAAAGGAGTGAGTAATGACGAAGGTACTGGTACTTTATTATTCCATGTATGGACATATCGATACCTTAGCAGCCGCTGTGGCGGAGGGGGCAAAGGGTGTTGATGGCGTAGAGGTCACGGTCAAACGCGTGCCCGAAACTATGCCGGAAGAGGTGTTCAAAAACGCGGGCGGCAAGCAGGATTTCACCACGCCGGAAGCCACGCCCCAAGAGCTGGCCGATTACGATGCCATCATCTTCGGCACGCCCACTCGCTTTGGCAACATGGCCGGCCAGATGCGTACCTTCCTCGACCAAACCGGTGGTTTGTGGGCCAACGGCGCGCTGCGTGGCAAGGTGGCGAGCGTATTCACCTCGACCGGTACCGGCGGTGGCGACGAGATGACCATTACCTCCACCTGGACCACCCTGGCCCACCACGGCATGGTCATCGTGCCGATTGGCTACGGCATTGAAGAGCAGTTTGATATTTCGAAAGTAAGCGGCGGCACGCCCTACGGTGCCGCGACGCTGGCCGGTGGCGATGGCTCCCGCCAGCCGGATGACCGCGAGCTGAAAATCGCCCGCTTCCAAGGTAAACACGTGGCTGAAATTGCCGCTAAGCTGGCGAGTTAATCGTTAGCTAAAAATGCTAGCTGAAAACGAGCAACGCCTCACTGTTAATGCAGCGAGGCGTTGCTCGTTATGGGGCGTTGTTTTTATAGGGGATTAGCCGCCAATCCGATCAGCAATGGCTTTGCCCAAGCTTTCCGTGGTGCCCTGGCCGCCTACATCGCGGGTAAGCACCTGGCTATCGCCTTCGCCCAGCACGGCTTCGATGGCCTCGACCATGGCATCGCCAGCCTCTTTATAGCCCAGGTGCTCCAGCATCATCGCCCCAGACCAGATTTGGCCGATGGGATTGGCGATGCCTTTACCGGCGATATCCGGCGCGCTGCCGTGTACTGGCTCGAATAGGCTGGGGAATTTGCCTTCCGGGTTGATGTTGGCGGAGGGCGCAATGCCGATGGTGCCGGTGCAGGCCGGGCCTAAGTCGGAAAGAATATCGCCAAACAGGTTGCTGCCTACCACTACATCAAACCAGTCCGGGTGCAGCACAAAGTTGGCGGTCAAAATATCAATGTGGAACTTATCCACGGCGATCTCTGGGTACTGTTTGGCCATCTCGGCCACGCGCTCATCCCAGTAGGGCATGGTGATGGAGATACCGTTGGACTTCGTGGCCGAGGTGAGCTTTTTACGCGGGCGGGTTTGCGCTAGATCGAAGGCGTACTTTAGTACGCGGTCCACGCCGGTACGGCTCATCACCGTTTCCTGAATGACGATTTCACGCTCGGTGCCTTCATACATTTTGCCACCGATGCTGGAGTACTCGCCCTCGGTGTTCTCACGAACCACGTAAAAGTCGATATCACCAGGCTTGCGGCCCGCCAGCGGGCTTTTAATGCCAGGCATTAACCGGCAAGGGCGCAGGTTGATGTACTGGTCGAATTGACGACGGAATTGCAGCAGCGAACCCCATAGCGAAATATGGTCCGGTACTTTTTCTGGCCAGCCCACCGCTCCATAGAACAGCGCGTCAAAGCCTTTGAGCTGCTCAACCCAGTCGTCGGGCAGCATCTTGCCGTGTTCCAGGTAGTAGTCGCAGCTACCAAACTCAAACGTGGTGAATTCCAGGTCGATATTGAAGCGCTTGGCGGTGGCTTCTAGTGCGCGGATTCCTTCGGGCATCACTTCGGTACCGATACCGTCGCCAGCGATGACTGCAATACGATGGGCCATGGGGGCTCCTTGTTTTGTTAGACGTCACAAAATAGCAGGGCGTGTTTTCGTGGTATGAGTGTAGCGCCTGTTGGCGACGAGATAATCAGGCTACTATGCAAGCTATTGTTGCCTTAAAGTGAAGAATACCATGATGCTGGATGACCTCGCCTTTTTTCAGCAGCTGGCCCGGGCAGGGAGCTTAACTGCCACCGCCCGAGAGCTGGGGCTGTCACTCTCGGCCGTCAGCAAACGCTTAAAGCAGCTAGAAGCCCGGCTTGGCGTGACGCTGGCGGCGCGTACCACTCGCCGCTTGACGCTGACCGCCGAGGGGGAGCGCTATCTCACTCAAGGTGGGTTGATTTTAGAAGAGCTGCAAACGCTGGAGAGCGCACTCAGCGATACCGCGAGCCAAGGGCTTACTGGACGGCTGCGGGTGAACGCGACCTTTGGCTTTGGCAGGCGGCATATTGCGCCGCTGCTCTCACACTTTTGCGCAGAACACCCGGCGGTGGAAAGCTGGCTGGAACTGACGAATTTCCCACTCAATTTAAGCGATCACGGTTTTGATGTGGGGATTCGCATTGGCGAGCCGCCGGATTCGCGCCTAGTCGCCAAGCGTATTCTGCCCAACCGGCGGGTGCTGTGCGCCTCGCCAAGCTATATAGCGAAGATGCCTGCGCTGAATGTGCCGAGCGATCTTGCCCAGCACAGCTGTTTGGTGATTCGTGAAAATGATAGCGACTTCCCGCTATGGCGGTTTGAGTATCGCCACTCGTCGCAGCGCCAAGCGGTGAAAGTTAGCGGGCAACTGGCCAGTAATGACGGCGAGGTAATTACTCGCTTAGCGCTGGATGGCCATGGCGTGATGCTGCGCTCCTGGTGGGATGTGAACGAGCACTTGGCTAGCGGCGCGCTGCGCACGCTGCTGCCCGATTGGCAGGGCGTTCGCGCTGACTTTTATGCCGTGTTTGAGCACCGACGCCATATACCGACGCGCATTAGCGCCTTCATTGATTTTTTACAGCGGGAAATGGCGGGCAGGGTGCCCGCCTTGCCCAATGGCTGACAGACGGGGTGCGCTAGCGGCCTGGACAGGTTTGGTCCTGCACCACGTCAATCAGCTCATCGGTGGGGAAGTCCAGCTCGGCGGCGCGCTGGCGCAGGCGCTGCTCCACGTCGCCTTCAAGGGTTGGCGTGCGGGCCAGAATCCATAGATAGTCGCGGTTGGGGCCTGCCACCAATGCCCACTGGTAGTCGTCATCTAGCTCAAGGACGTTATAGCCGCCGTAAAACGGGCCAAAGAAGCTGACCTTCAGCCGACCAACGCTCTCATCATCAATAAAGTAAGCACGCCCCTCGGCTTCATCCCAGGCTTGCGCTTCCAGGTTGTAGCCTCGGTTGATTACCTTAACGCCGCCATCGTCACGCAGGCTGTAGGTGGCTGTGACGCAGTCCAACCCCTCTTCAAAGGAGTGATCCAGGCGGGCAATTTCATACCACTCGCCCAAATAGCGCTCTAGCTCAAAACCAGTGACGGGTTCGGTGCCATCGGGAATGCCGGTGCAGCCTACCAGCAGTGTGCTGGTGGCGGCGACCGCTACCAGAGTGGCCAGGCTCCTTGGCCGCGATGTGGGTTTCATCAATGTTGCGCGGGAAACCCCGTCCTTTTAGGACAGGGAGGGATAGCGCGGCGGCGTCAGCCGCCCCTGTTCCCGCTCCTCCGTTTTAAGTTGGTTGCTATCTTCACATAAATAAGACTAAAATGTGAGCTATGACGAAACGCGCCTATAAATATCGGTTTTACCCAACCCCCGAACAGGCTGAGCTGCTGGCTCAGACTTTCGGCTGCGTGCGTTTTGTCTATAACTCGATACTACGCTGGCGTACCGATGCCTT